>NZ_CP092487.1:3730000-4028615 GCF_022429565.1 Lutibacter sp. A64 | reverse complement strand
CGTATTTTTAGTGCTATTATTTGTTAATTAGTTGCAATTTTAGAGCGAACTCTACTTATTTTTTGGTTGTACAAAAATGTGAATATTTTTTAGCATAAAAAAATAAAACATCTATTGATTATTAACTTTTTTTTACGTAAATAACATCTCATAAATATACAATAATGATTTCAGATAAAATAGAATTTAGAGTAAGATATGGTGAAACAGATCAAATGAGCTATGCATATCATGGTAATTATGCTGCTTATTTTGAGATGGGACGTACAGAGTGGCTTAGAAAACTAGGTATTTCATACAAAAAAATGGAAGAAGATGGTATTATGTTACCTGTAATTAATCTAAATACAAATTATTTAAAGCCTGCAAAATACGATGATGTTTTAACTCTAAAAACAACTTTAGCAAAAATACCAACCGCTAGAATAGAATTTAAATTCGAAATAACAAATCAGCAAAATGAATTATTAACAACTGCAACTGCTGTTTTAGTTTTTGTAAACATGAAAACTAACCGACCAACTCGAATTCCAAAATATTTATTAGATAAAATAAATACTATGCTGTAACTTCTTTAATTTTTAAACATCGTAAATCTAAAAATAATTGTTGAACCTTTGATGCATTCTTTTTTCTAACAGAAATTAGAAAATCACAATTCAGTTCCATTTTTTGATTTACTATTAAAAGGTTTTGCTCTTTAACAATACGCATTACCTTATTCATATCTTTATATTCAAAAATAAGTTGATAAAAAACATCGATGGTTTTTGTTACAATTACCGCTTCTTCTAAAATTAATTTAGCGGTAGTTTTATAGGCGCTAATTAAACCTCCTACACCTAATTTAGTACCTCCAAAATAACGTACTACAGCCACTAAAACATTGGTTAGATCTTTTGATAAAATTTGTCCGTAAATAGGTTGACCTGCAGAATTATTTGGCTCTCCATCATCATTAGCTCTATAACTAATATCTCCAACACCTATTTGCCAAGAATAACACCAATGCCGTGCTGCATGGTGTTTTTTCTTTAACTCCTCAATATGTTTTTTTGCATCTTCTTCTGAAGTAATTGGAAAAACATACCCTATAAATTTACTTCCCTTCTCTTTATAAAGCGCATCGCCAACAGCAACTTCAATAGTTTTGTATGTATCTTTTTCTAAATCCATAAGTGTTTTGAACTACAAATATATCAAAAGCATTTTTTTAAATTTAAATTTTAAAATGAATATCTTTGAATATAAAATTATAGACTTATGAAAAAGCTACCTTTATTATTACTTGTATTATTTTTAATTATTTCTTGTAACGATAAAACTTCTAATGAAAAAATTAAAACAAAAAGAACTCCTAACAGTTTTGCAATTGTAATTCACGGAGGTGCTGGCGGAATAAAACCCGCATACTTCACCGAGACTCAGCAAGAAGCTTACACTCAAAAATTAGAAGAGGCTTTAAATGCAGGATATAAAGTTTTAGAAAACGGAGGGATTTCTTTAGACGCTATACTAGCAGCAATTAATATTATGGAAGATTCTCCATTGTTTAATGCTGGTAAAGGTGCAGTTTATAATAGTGACGGCAATCAAGAAATGGATGCTGCAATTATGGATGGAAATACTTTAAATGCAGGTGCGGTTGCTGGCGTAAACCATATTAAAAATCCTATATTGGCTGCTCGCATGGTTATGGACAGCTCTAAACATGTATTGCTTTCTGGAAAAGGCGCAGAAATTATGGCTAAAAAATACGGTATTGAAATGGTTGATAGTGCTTACTTTTTTACTGAAAAAAGAATGCAACAACTAAAAAAATTACAAGGAAAAGAAATAACAACACTCGACCATACCGCTTTTTTAATTAAAAACGAATTAATAGATGACCATAAATATGGAACTGTTGGCGCAGTTGCAATTGATAAAAATGGAAACATTGCAGCAGGAACCTCAACAGGCGGAATGACTAATAAAAAATACGGACGTATTGGTGATGTCCCAATTATTGGAGCTGGCACATACGCCAACAATCTAACGTGTGGTATTTCAGCAACAGGTACTGGTGAATATTTTATTAGAACCGTTGCTGCTCACGAAGTTTCTAACTTAATAAAATATAAAAACTACACTCCATCTAAAGCCTTAAACGAAGTTTTATTTAATCAAATTGGTTCACTTGGTGGAGAAGGTGGTATGATTTTAATAGATAAACATGGAGATGTTTATTGGGATTTCAATTCGTCTGGAATGTTTAGAGGCTATAAAAAATCAAATGGTGAAAGTAAAATTGCAATGTTTGAAAAAACAAATTAATACAACTACCTAACATTGTTTTAAGGATTATAAAATTCGTAATTCTCAATTTGTTTCAGAATAAAAACCTGAAATTAATTCAAGTTGACCAATGGTTTTCTTAAACTTACTTTTCAAGTAATTTTAAAGTTGCTGGTCTATTTATTTTTCCTGTGGGAGTTTTTACAAAATTTTCAACTAAATAAATTTCTTTAGGAATTTCATATTTTGAAAGTGTTTTTAATGCTTTTATTTTTTTAAAAAGTGAACTTTTTAACTTTTCAACTTTCAAACTTTTAGACGCTACTACCACAACCAATTTTTCACCCAAAACAGCATCTTCCAACCCTGCTAAAAAAAATGGTTCTGAAATAATTTCAGTCAATTTTTCTTCTAATTGTTCTGGAATTAATTTTATTCCTCCAGAATTTATAACAGTATCAAAACGCCCTAACCACTTAAAGGAATTTTCAGAAATTAGCTCCACTAAATCATTTGTAACTATTATTTCATCAGATACTTTCGGAGCATTAATAACCAAACAACCTCTCTTATCTGTGGATATTTTAATATTTGGAAGTGTATTATAGAAAGATGTTGAAACAAGTTCAGTAGGACCAAGCTTTTCTCCTTTCTCGGTTTCATCAACAATCGTATTTTTTGGTAATGTATTATGATGAGATTTTTCTACTGGATTCGAAATTTTATTTAAATTATTCAATTTTTTAACGGCAATATGTGTTATAGTTTCCGTCATACCATAGGTTGCAAAAACTTCGGTTTTTATAAGTTGAATTTTAACTAATAATTCGTTTGACACCACTCCTCCACCAACAATTAGCTTTTTAATTTTATAAATTTCATCTAAAGAATTATTTAACTGCAGTGGTACCATTGCCGAAAAATCATAGACTTTTTCAATAGATTTTAATGGATTAGAACTTGGAATTACAACATCTATATGCCAACCTAAAATTAGTGCTCTTACCAACATCATCTTTCCTGCAATATAATTAGGAGACATGCATAAAAGTGCTTCTGTATTTTCTTCTAAATCAAAAAAATTACCTGTTGCTTTTGCACTATTTATCATGTAGTTTTTTTGAAGTTGAATAACTTTTGGCGTTCCTGTTGAACCAGAAGTTTTTACTTCAACATAACTACTTTTATTAAACCATTCTTTAAAAAACGAATACACTTCAATAGAAATTGATTTTGAAAAATCTAATAAAGCTTCAATAGAATTAAAAGATGTATCTTGAAGTTTAAAGCTTTTATGAGAATGCTGTTCACTCATTTTTAACGAATATTACTTAACCAATGCTTAATTAAAATTATATAATAGTTTCTTCTTCATTTAACTCAACAGGTTGGCTAATTGTACCAAACAATTTTTCGTTCCAATTTGTCCAACCATATTTTTTTGAAAAAATAAAAAGCACTAATGGATACAACACAAATACTGGTAAAAACATTAAAAAATCTAAAGAAGGCTCCGAAACATCAATTAACAAAGCATCTGTTTGAAAAACTGCCCAATTAGAACTTACCAACACTGCTGCTACAATATTATTAGCGGCGTGAAAACCTAGAGCTAATTCAGTTCCTTCATCCATTAATGTAAAAATTCCGAGTACTAATCCAGTTCCAATATAGTATATCATAATAATCCAACCCAGTTTTTCAACTTCAGGGTTTAAGCCGTGTAATAAACCAAAAATTACGGATGTTAAAATTAAAGCCACAAACGATTTTTTAAACCAAACACCAAAAGCTTGCATTAAATACCCTCTAAATAACAACTCTTCCATACTTGTTTGTATCGGTAAAAATATTAGTGAAATTAGCAATAATACAGCAAACTTAGCTGGTTTAAAATTCCAAACATAATCGGTAGGCGACATAGAATAATCAACTACAATTAATAAAACGCCAATTGCAAACCAAACAAAAAAAGCATAAAAAAAACGTTTCCAATCTACCGTTTTTCTAGATGTTATTATGGTTATAATTTTTCGCTTATGTAACTTACTTACCAATAAAAAAAGGAGTAATAACAAAAATAGAAATGGCAATAAATTAACTAAAAAATCTAAATTACTAGGCTCTTTTTGTTCCATTTCTTGATACAATGCATCTAATAATTCTGGAAATAATAGGTAAATAACAACATTCATTAAAAATGGAAAGCCAACAATACCTGTTGTAATTAAATAAGCCCACCATTTGTTATTTCCTTTATATGCTTGTTGTAAAAATTTCATTTTCTATATTTTAAAAATTAATTTTAGATTATAACTTTACGTTCCAATCTTTGGTTGAATTGTAATATAAATGTCCGTTTTTAACTTCTAACGGACTGTCAAAATTATTAGTAAATAAACTTCCTGTACCTAAACCTTGAGGAATTTTACTACCCAAAACAGCAGTCCATTGTGCTATTGCATTTAAACCAATATTACTTTCTAAAGCAGAAGTTATCCACCATCCAATCTGTTGTTTTTCTGCTAAACGAATCCATTCTTCACTCCCTTTAAAACCACCAACTAAACTTGGTTTTAAAATTATGTACTGCGGATTTATTATTTGTAGCAATTCTTGCTTTTTAGTTACATTAAAAACACCAATTAATTCTTCATCTAAAGCAATTGGCAATGGTGTTTTTAAACATAAATCTGCCATTTCATTAATTTGACCTTGTTTTATAGGTTGTTCAATTGAATGAATTTCGAATTGAGACAGACGTTTTAATTTTTCTAAAGCCTCTTTTCGACTAAAAGCACCATTAGCATCTACTCTTAATTCAATTTCTTTTGATGAAAAATTTTTACGAATACTTTTCAGTAATTCTAGTTCTGTTTCAAAATCAATAGCACCAATTTTCATTTTTATGGTTGAAAATCCGGCTTTTAATTTTCCCTCAATTTGTTGTTTCATAAAAGCTTCGCTTCCCATCCAAATTAAACCATTAATATTTATGGCTTCTTTAGTTTCTGTAAACTTTGAAGGAAACAATTCAAACGAATTTTTACTTTTTAATGATAATAAAGCTTGTTCTAAACCAAATTGAATAGATGGAAATTCAATTAACTCCGCTAATAATTCATCGCTATTGTTAGTAATATTTTTACAAAGCCAATTTAGTTTTTCTTCATAATCTGGTCTATCGTCAATACTTAAACCTCTAAATAAACCACATTCACCAATTCCAATTTTATCACCAGAAATTATTTTTAAAAAAAAAGTTTCTTTTGTTCTTAAAATCCCCCTAGAAGTTCCACTAGCTTGTTTAAAATTCAGAATGTATTTTTGGTAAGTTGCTTTCATTAATTCAGTAAAATTGTAAGGTACAAATATTTAAAAATTTATTATATTTTTTAGTTTAAAATTAGTGTCGAGAATAGTGATTTTAACTGTAAATAAAAGTTCTCGATACAATTTTTCTTCATTTCATTTTTAAAAACCAGTTGAATGGCCATATATTATGTTTTTATATTTAAAACAAGTTAGTGCCAAAAATTATATATAAAATTAATTACAAAAAAAAGAGAAGCAATTGCCTCTCTTTTAATTATAAAAAATGTTATTTTTTAAAAGAAATCTGCTTTATAACTTCCGTTATGTGGTTGATAATCACCAGTAATAATTCTAATCATATCAATTACCCACCAAACTCCAAAACCACCTAATGTTACTATAAAAAGCACATTGATATACCAAGGGTTTCCTAAATACCATTTGTGTCCTGCTAAACCACCTAAAAAGACACCTAATAATAAAGCAATACCTTGACTTTTTTGTGATCCTGCAGCTGCTGGAGAAATTAATGCTTCTGCATCTAAATCTTTATTGATTTCTGTAGCAGAATTTGCTGTAGCAACTCTTTTTACAGGAAAAGACGCATAACTGAAGCTTGTTACTAATAACAAAGCAGCTAAAGATAAAATAATTTTTAATTTCATAACTTTTAAGTTTAAATTTGCGTCAAAATTAATGAAAAATGTTTAAAAAAAACAGACACTTTATTGTTATTTTAACCTTTTTACTTGTTAACAAAATCATTTTTGCACAACAAGAACAAGAATATTTAGGTGTTATAAAATTAAACGACTCATCTTTTATATCTTACCAACTAAATTTGATAGAAAACGATAATTTAATTTCAGGTTTTTCAATTACAGATATTGGTGGAGAACATGAAACCAAATCTGCTATTACAGGAGCATACAATTCTAAAACCAACATACTTTCTTTTAAAGAAGTTGGAATTATCTATACTAAATCTGAAGTTTCTGATTACGATTTTTGTTATATTAATTTTAATGGTAATGTAAAAACTATAGATTCTAAAAAAAACATAGAAGGAAAATTTATAGGTCTTTATAACGACGGAACTAACTGTATTAATGGCGAAATTAAACTTAGAAACATTGAAAAGATTGAACGAAAAGCTAAGAAAATTGATAAACTAATTAAAAAATCAAAACACGTTGAAGATTCTGTTAAATCAACAGTAAGTGTTGCCCTAACTTTAGACTCTTTAAAAATGAATATTCTAAAACCTGACCAAAATTTAACAATGTTTACAAATACTTCTCAACTTCAACTAAATATTTATGATGCTGGAAAAGTTGATGGTGATAAAATTAATATTTACGTTAATGGAACTATTTTTCTTAGAAATTATATTGTAGATAAAGACATAAAAAAATTAGTAATTCCATTAAATTCAAAATCAACAACTATAGACGTACTAGCTTTAAACACAGGGGCTATTTCTCCAAACACTGCTAAAATAGAAATTATTGACCAAGAGAATACAATTAACACTTTAACACGTTTAAAAACAGGTGAAAAAACCTCTATTACCGTTATAAAAAATTAATTACTATTCTTTTTTAAAAGGAATAAACCTCCTCCTAACACTAAAACTGCTAAGCCAACATAAACGTAGCCTAATTCTTTTTCTGAATTGTTAGATAGGTCTACTTTTAAATCTAATACTTCAATTGAAGTAGAGTTATCGCTTACTTTATTTAAACCAAAGTAACCCAATCCCAAACTTAAAACAATTAATAGTACACCAATAATTTTACGAGTATTCATAATATAAAATATGCTTAAATTTTTAAATTTCCACCAATTGGTAATAAATACAATTCTTTTTTAGCCTTAGCAAACTTTTCAAAAGCTTCTTTGTGGTCTATTTTAATATATCCAAAAGTATCAAAATGTACACCTAAAACTTTGCTACAATTTAAAAAAGAACTCGCTTTTATAGCCTCTTTTATTCCCATAGTAAAATTATCTCCAACTGGTAAAATTGCTAAGTCTAATTCACCAATAAAATCCGGAATTAGTTTCATATCATACGTTAAAGCAGTATCTCCAGAAATGTATAACCTATGGTTTTGTGTTTCAATTACAAATCCACCTGGCTGCCCTCCATAAGTTCCATCAGGAAAAGAGCTAGAATGTATCGCATTTGTAAAATGTACAGTTCCAAAATCGAATGTCCATTTACCACCATGATTCATTGGGTGACCTTCAATTCCTTTGGCTTCAAAATACGATACAATCTCAAAATTAGAAATTACTTTTGCCCCTGTTCTTTTGGCAATGGCTTCTACGTCTAAAATATGATCTTGATGCGCATGGGTAACTAAAATATAATCTGCTTGTAATTTATTAATATCTATGTCTTTTGCTAATTCATTCCCTGTAATAAACGGATCTACTAACAAGGTTTTATCTTTAGTTTCAATACTCAAAGTTGCGTGTCCTAAATAAGTAATCTTCATAATATTTATGTTTTAGATGGTTACTGCAATTTAATGAATATTTTCCACAAAAAGAAGCAGCTCTCTAAAAAGCAAAACCTTTTATAGCCTTAATTTTTAATAGAAAGCTACAACTAATTAATTTTAAGAAGATAAACTTCTGTAAAAATTAAAATAAAGACTTTTAGTTACTTTTTAAACAACTGCTTTTAAACAAAAATATACACTAAATAATTAAAATTTATATTTTATATAGGTTGTAAAATTTCTACCTGGTTCATAAATTTTCCCTGAAAGAATATTAGAGTTTTGGTATGAAAAGTTTAAGTGTTCATAATAATTTTTATCAAAAATATTCAACACTGCAACCCCTATGGAAACACCTTCAAAAGGGCTATAACCAGCTCTAAAATCTAAGGTTCCAAAACCAGGAGTTTCCTCTTCCATAAAAGTTTCTGAAACCCTATCTTGACCACCTACCAATCTAGAACTTAATGCAAGCCAATAATTTTCAGCTTCATATTTTGCTCCTAAATTTGTCATAAATGGAGGAATATGCGCCAATGGTTCGTTAAAATCTTTATTTTGAGCTTGTGTGTATGAAACATCAGAAGTTAAAGTTAAATTGTCTGAAGCTTTTACATTAAAACTAAACTCTACACCCGTTTGTGTTGCTTTGTCTAAATTAATAAACTGCTTTGCATAAACTGGAGGTGTTGTTGCCATAAATTTTCTTGGAATTTCAGTATTTACAATGGCCGAAATATAATCTTCTAAGAAAGAATGGAATACAGAAGCTCCAATTTCAATTATTTCAAATTTCTTAATAAAAGATAGCTCAATTTGATTGTTTATTTCTGGTTTTAAATTTGGGTTCCCAACATATTCGTAAGGATCTACACCTACATTAAAATGATTTATATAACGTTCTATCATAGAAGCTGTTCTAACACCTCTACCAATAGCCAACTGTGATTGAAATCCGTTTTTTTGATACTTAACTGAAGTATTTGCACTTATATTAACTTCTGTTTCATCTTCAATACTCCCTCCATATAAAGCTTCAAAATCTGCAGCTGGGTCAGCTAAAGAAGTTGAAATAAAATCGGCTCTAATACCTGTTGTTATACTTGTATTTTCAGAAATCTTATAATTTCCTTCAGCAAAAACACCAACATCATTTAAACTTGCATCTTGCCAAATTTTATCTACAAACGTTTTTGGAGTTACCAGTGGTGTACCATTCATTACCTTCACAATTCTAGTTCTTGCTCCTTCCCTATCTATTAAATTAGCATCAACACCCGTATAAATTCTCATATTTTTAGAAGGCGACAAAACCAATTCTATTTTACCACCAGTTGTCCAAGCTTCTACTGGAGAACTGGCCTCTGTAGCTGCAAAACTAGGACGCCCTTCATTGGTCATTAAATGGTCTACATAAGAATGGAATACTTTTACTGAAAAGCTTGTTATTTTTTCTGAAATCTGGTTTATTTTATAATCAATTCCTGCTAAAAAACTATCATCAAAAGGCGAATCCATTGGCAAACCAGCGTGATCTATATCGCTACCAAAAGATTGTCTCCAACTAAATTGTAAACGTTGTTTTTCTGTTGGATTTACACCTATTTTTAAAGAATAATCAGTTGTTTTAAATGAAGCAGGAACTTTTGTTCCATTTCCATCTTTATAGTCACCAAAATCGCGATACGAACCATTTAAAAACACATCAAACTTATCAGTTACATACAATGCAGAAGCACCTGTAACTAAGTTATTTCCGTTAGATTCGTAACCACCTTCAACACTTCCATGAAATCCGTATTGCCCTTTTGTTGGATTTTTTGAAACTAAATTAATTACACCTCCAAAATTTTGTCCAAAACGCACGGTAAAAGGTCCTTTTACAATTTCAATTTTTTCAATTTCTTCAGGAATTACATGTGTTGTAATTGGATCCATTCTATTTGGACAGGCATTTAACACTTTCATTCCTCCATCATATTGAATATTTAATTGCTCATATTTAAAAGATCTAAAAACTGGTTCTGATGCATAACCACCTTTTTTAGTGATTCCAAAACCTTTAATTTCTTTAAATAAATGCCCTACACTTCTAGGCTGACTTATTCTTTTTTCAGTATCATTAATTACAACTGATTGAGAAATATTTTGCAAAGGATTTGCCGCTACAAGTATTTCATTCAACTCTATTTGAGTTGGTTGTAATCTAATTAATAACTGATTGCTTAAATTTGTAATTATAGATTTATAACTTACATGACCAACTTCAATTTGAGTACCTTTTACAGCGTCAATTGTAAATTCTCCAGCTTTATTTGTTAGGGTAACTATATTACTACTCAATATTTTTATCGTAGCATTTTCAATAGGCGCTTCTGTTACATCATCAATAATTTTTCCTAACATTTTTGAAGACTGACCGTAAGAAATCAACGAAATTAATAGAAATATTAGTGTAACTATTTTTTTATTTTTCATTATAACTTTAAATAAGTTGTTATTTATTTTTTAAATTTTATTATATCAAACTCAATACAAAACATTTAAATGCTAGCTGTGTGTATTTTAATAACAATACTTACAGCAATTAAACATTTCGTATTAAAAACTAACTAACAATACATTCCATTAAGAAAATGCAACATACATTAGTAAATACAAACAACATAAGTATACAGTTTTAACTGTAAAAACAATTAAACTTAAATACAGATGCTATTCATTAATTAAAAAAAACGAAAAATTAAGAGGTAGCCTGTGGAGGTTTAAAATCTGATTTAAAAAAATCTTGTAAGGAAAAATGTTTACTATACTTTTTTTCAAAAATAGCTTCTTTATGCGTTCTAAAATGATACGTAAATTGCCCTAAAGGAGTTATTGGGTAATCATCAAAATTAATTTTCGGCACTGTAGATTTATGATCGTGATCAGTATGGTTTACCTCATCCATTTGCTTTTTTAAATAGCATTTACCATTACATTCTAGATATGGTTTATCCTTATTCTCACAAAGTACTGTTGCAATATAATCGTAATTAGCATAATATTCAATTATTGGCATTACTGGGCGTACCATTGCCAATAAATAAAGTAAATAAAAAAAAATGCCTAAAAACTGATTTTTCATATAATCAAACAGTGAAAGACAAATATATCTTATCTATCTTGGAGCTTATGTAATAATTATTACTCATAACTGATTAAACTATTAAACCAATTCCAAATAATATAGAAAATACAAATGTAGTAATTGCTAATTTTTTTAATTCTGGATCTAATAATTTTGGATTTCTATTTCTATAAACCACTTTAAAATGCTTTATAATTGGAAAAAGTGTAAGCAAAAATAAAAATTGATAAGGTGATTTATAATGTATTATTGAATATAATATTGTAAACAAATAAGGAATAACTAATAAATAATAATGATAGTATTTTGCATAATCGCTTCCCATTTTAACTACTAAGGTTCTTTTTCCAGACTTAATATCTGAAGCTCTATCACGCATATTATTTAAGTTTAGTACACCAATACTTAATGACCCAATAGAAATAGCAGGTAATAAAATTGTAATATTTAATTCTTTTGAATACAAATAATAACTACCAATTACACTAACCAAACCAAAAAATAAAAATACAAACAAGTCGCCAAACCCACTATAACCATAGGCTTTTTTACCTACTGTATATTTAATTGCGGCAACAATACTAAGTACACCTAATATAAAAAAGATGAATAGATTTAAAAAATCTTCTTTTCCAAATGCCTTATAAATTAAGTAAACAGCAATTATAAAAGTAATTATTACAGATATTTTAATAGCATTAAGCATTTGATTTGGACTAATTGCACCACTTTGTATGGCCCGTTCTGGTCCTACTCTATCTTTATTATCGGTTCCTTTAACACCATCTCCATAATCGTTTGCAAAATTTGAAATAATTTGAAACCCTGTAGTTGTTAACAAAGCTAATACACAAATTTCCCAATTAAAAACCCCTTTAGATGCAGCTATAAAACTTCCAACAATTATTCCTGAAATTGATAGAGGTAAAGTTCTTAAACGCGCTGCTTCAATATAACTTTTTACATCCATTTTTCTACTGATGTTTCTGATTTATACAACATAAAATTATACATTTCTATAGCTTTACTAGTTTTTATACAAGGCAATACAATTTTACCTGAAGCCGTTTGTAAAACCAAATTTACCACGCCTTTTCTTTTTTGAAAAACTGTTTGTTTCATTTTAATATTTTGTAATTTAAAATGCTCAAAATAGGTTGTTTTTGTTGCTATTTGTCCAGAGCCAACAAGCAACATATCATTATTAAAACTGTAATAACATTTTTTATATTTTAATAAAACTAACACCACAAAAAAGGGAATTAACAGTAGATTCACAAGAAATAAACTGTTTGAAATTAATCCAAAAATGCCATTTAATAATAGTAATAATAAAAAATACCTAAAAAACAATTGTGTTTTATAATAAACATCTGGTTTCTGTTTTTCTTGATTATTAAAATCTGTATTTAAAAAAAGTATATTTTTTAATATTTCAATATGCGCTTGATTAAACCCAACTACTTTAATTATTTTTTTATAATTTATTTTACCACTTACAGCTTGTTTGAAAATCACATTATAAATTCCTAATTTTTGTTGTATCGGGTTTGTAGAAACCTCAATACTTTGAACTTTTTGCTTTTTTAAAATATTATTTTGTTTGGTAAATAAACCTTGATTAATTTCTAATCTATTATTTTCAATAGATACTTGTAGGTTAAAATGACGAATAAAAGTTGTAACAAAAGAAATTACAACAGAAATTATAAAACTAAACACAAGTAAAAATAACATCAAAAATAAATCTCCGAGTAAAGAATTAGCATTTTCTTCTAAAACAGCATCAAATTTTTGATCTAATTCTAAAGTTTCTAAAAAATCTTTAACTTGCACATATCCTGAAAAAATAAAAGCAAATAACAATGCTAAACTTTTAAAATGATTTTCTGAAATACTAATTTTCAATAAATCTTTAACCGAAACTTTATGAAGAATTTCTTTAGAAGGCTCATTATTTTCAATTGCTGTAACTTCTTGCATTTTAGAAAATAAGGCTTGTTTTAAAGCTTCTGCTTTTTCTCTAGAAAGTGCTTTTATAGATATTTCAACAGTTTTTGCACCAGCAGTTTCAATTTCTACCTGAGTAACATTAATTATTTGTTGAATAAAATTTTGTTTGAAATTTATATGTTGAATTTTTTCAAAAGGAACAGAAATATTTGATTTATTTAAAATTCCTTGTTTTAAAATAAAAGCATTGTCTTTTATCTTGAATTTAAAATTTAAATACACTAAAACGGCGCGTATTAAAATGTAAATAAGAATAGCTAAAACTGCTAATCCAATTTTTGTAAGGTTTAATTCTGAAGTGTCTTTTGTAAGTAATATTGGAATTAAAACCCAAGAAGATTTTAATGACTTGTATAAAATTATAAAATAATTTACTACAATTCCTTTTGGCGATTGTCTCGAAAATTCAGAAAAATCGAATGTATTATTCATTTATAAAATGGGTAATAAATTCCTTTATCTTTTTTGCTTCTTTTTTTGAAAGCCCATTTATTTTTAAATCGCCTCCACTTTCTCCTGCAGTAAATATTTTAATTGAAGCTAACTTAAATAACCTAGAAAAAGGTTTTTCTTCTAATTCTACATGTTGAATTCTAGCAAAAGGAACAGTAGTTATTGTCTGTACAATTACTCCTTTTTTATAAGAAATATCCTGTTCCCTAACTGCATATTTTCGCTTATAAAAACCAAGCACTATAAAAAGTAGAAACAAACTTAATATTAGTGCTAATGCAACATAAAAATAAGGTGTATATTCAGGTATATGAACTGCTAAATTGTTAGTAATTAAAAAATACAGTCCAACAAAAAGCGCAATTGCAACAATACTAAAATTTAAGAGTAAAACCCTTAAATATCTTTTATCAATTGCTTTAAAATCTAATTTAGAAATATCTGGTAACTGAGAAGTAACTTCTATGTTCTTAAACATTTACAAAACTATTAGTGTATTATAAATCTTTTGCATTTGCAATTAACTCTGCAATGTCTAACACTTCAATTTCAGTTTCTTTATTTGTTGCTTTAACACCATCTGTCATCATAGTATTACAAAACGGGCAACCAGTTGCTATAATATCTGGTTTTGCTTCAATTGCTTCCTCGGTTCGCTCTACATTAATGTCTTTTGCTCCTTTTTCTGGTTCTTTAAACATTTGAGCGCCTCCAGCACCGCAACACAAACCGTTGCTTTTACAGCGTTTCATTTCAACCAATTCAACATCTAGCTTTTGAATTAATTCTCTTGGTGCTTCATAAACATCATTTGCACGACCCAAATAACATGGGTCGTGAAATGTTATTTTTTTTCCTTTAAATTGTCCACCCTCAATAGTAAGTCTTCCATCATCGAGCAACGATTTTAATAATTCTGTATGGTGTACAACTTCGTAATTTCCGCCAAGTTGAGGGTATTCATTTTTTAGCGTATTAAAACAATGCGGACAAGCAGTTACTATTTTTTTAATTTCGTAGGCATTTAAAACTTCAATATTAGTCATAGCCTGCATTTGAAATAAAAACTCGTTTCCCGCTCTTTTAGCAGGATCTCCAGTACAGCTTTCTTCGGTACCTAAAACAGCAAATTCAACGTTGGATTTGTTTAAAATTTTAACAAATGCTTTTGTAATTCTTTTTGCTCTATCATCAAAACTTCCTGCACATCCAACCCAGAACAATACTTCTGGTTGTTTGCCTTGTGCCATCATTTCTGCCATTGTTGGTACGTTCATATCAATATATTTTAATTTTTATTCGTGTTGACCGTCATCAAAAACTTCAATAGTAACTTCTTTTTCTACTAAATCTGTAAATTGACCTCTATAACGTGTTGCTTTTACTAAGTGATTATCAATCCAATGGTAATTCCCTCCTCTTGGTTTCCCCATTAATAAACTGTGGTATTTAAACCCGTGCTTATTTAACCAATTTTCTGTAACTTCTCTGTGTTCTTCTGTTCTTGAAGTAAAAAAACAAATAATGTGTCCTTCTCCATGCCATCTATTTAATGTTGCTAATGCATCTGGAAAAGGTTTACAAGTAGCCATTCTTTCTGGCTCTTCATTTGGAACATCTTCTGTTACTGTTCCATCAATATCAATTAAATAATTTTTAACTCCTTCAGGCAAAATAGGACTAATATGTAATCCATCTTCCACTTTATCATTTAGTAGTTTTTCAACTTCCTCTTTTTTCATTTTGTGTGTATTTTAATTTTTATAGTTATGTTATTCATCTTTCCAATTTAATCTATCCATTTGGTTGTATTGCCAAGGTGCACCATTGTTTTCAATATTCGTCATCATCATATTTAATTCTTGTGGGGCTGCTGATTGTTCCATTACCAAATATCTACGCAAATCTATAATTATAGACAATGGATCAATATTTATAGGACATTCTTCTACACAAGCATTACAACTTGTACACGCCCAAATTTCTTCTGGTGTTATATAATCGTTTAATAATTGTTTACCATCATCTACAAATGCACCATTTTTAGTTATGTTTTCACCAACTTCTTCTAGTCTATCACGAGTTTTCATCATAATAGCTCTTGGTGAAAGTTCTTTGCCTGTAATATTTGCTGGACAAGATGAAGTACATCTACCACATTCTGTACAAGTGTAGGCGTTTAGTAATTGCACCCTATTTAAATCTGTAACATCACTCGCTCCAAATTTTTCTGGAATTTCGTCTTCACTTCCTTCAGGTGCTGCTGCAAATGGGTCTACATTTGGATCTAGCATCATTTTCACCTCATTGGTAACAGATTCTAAATTATTAAATTGCCCTTTTGGATTTAAATTTGCAAAATAGGTATTTGGAAATGCTAATAATATATGAAGGTGTTTCGAGTAATATAAATAGTTTAAGAACACCAAAATACCCGCAATATGCAACCACCAAGCGGTACGTTCTATGTAAAATAAAGTTCCTGCATTAAAATTCTCGAATATTGGAACCAAGAATTGACTTATTGGATTACCATCATCTGCTTGTTGAAATGGAACATCAGTAGCATTCATTATTAAAAACAATGACATTAATACCATTTCAAAATATAAAATATATAGGGCATCATTTTTAGGAAAACCTTTCATTTCTTTATTCCAAAAACGAGGAATTCTTAAAACCATTCTTCTTA
This sequence comes from Lutibacter sp. A64, assembly GCF_022429565.1. Classification (NCBI taxonomy): domain Bacteria; kingdom Pseudomonadati; phylum Bacteroidota; class Flavobacteriia; order Flavobacteriales; family Flavobacteriaceae; genus Lutibacter; species Lutibacter sp. A64. Next base: position 4,012,225 of record NZ_CP092487.1, on the reverse strand, counting down.
TCCAAAAAACAGTAACAGAAACTAAGACCAATAGTGCTAAAATTTCGAATGAAGCAATTAAAAAGCTATAAAAACCGCCTAAAACAGACAATACTCTGTGCGTGCCAAAAAGTCCGTCTATAATTATTTCTATTACTTCAATATTAATTATTAAAAAGCCAATATATACAATAACATGAAGAATACCGGCAATTGGACGTTTTACCATTTTAGATTGCCCTAAAGCAATCATTGCCATATTTTTCCAACGAGAAGCTGAATTATCGGACCTATTTACTTGTTTACCAAGTTGTATATTTCTTATAAGTTTTTTTATATTTTTAACAAAAAAACCAACTCCTATAAAAAGAAGAATTGCAAATACTATGTTGTCAATATAATTCATACTTTCTTTATTTACTGATACTTCTAAATAATTTTATTAGAATTATCTTTAAGTTAAAGTGCTAATTTAAATAATAAGTTGGTTTATTACTAACACAAAAAATTCAATAAATCAATTTTAATAATTCTTTACTATTATACCTAAAACTTTTTACAAGCTTAAAAGCGTACAATTTAGAATTATTTAAAGTTTTCTCATATTTATTAGTATATTTTTTTACAAAAAAAATAATTCTGTAAAATTAAATACACTTTTTCTTTTTTATTTAAAGTAATTTTATGGGGTTTTAAATAAAACAGGTTGTTATTATTTTTCTTCTTCAGGAGTATAACCTTTGTCCTTTTTACCAAATAGTGAAAAGTGTACAAATCGTTTAGGATGCAATTTCATTTCTCTTAATAATTCTTCCAATTCTTTTGATGCATTGGTTAAATTAATATACATTTCTTCATCGGTTAATAGTTTACCTAAAGTACCATCTCCGTTTTCTATACCTGCCAATACTTTATTTAAATTGTCTACTGTATTTTCAATATTTTTTATTGTAAGTCCCAAATTAGCATTTACTAAAGTATCTGAAAGCTTTGCTAAATTATTGGTCATTAACGTAGCATTGTCAAGTGTTTTGGTTAATTTTTCATCATTATTAACAATTAACTTGTTTATATTTGCTGAAGCATGTTTAAAATTAGTAACTGTAGCATTTAGCTCTAAAATACTAGATTTTAAACTTTCTCTACTTTTAACATCTAAAACATCTGTTAAGCCTGTCATTAAAGAATCTGCGCTTTTAATAACACTTTCAACTTTTGCTTGTAATGGATTTAATTTTTCACTAACTGATGAAAATAAATCTGATTCTATTTCTCCTTTTAAAAAATCTCCTGGAAGTGCAGTTTCACCTTCATAAGAAGGTACTATTGCTAATGATTTACCTCCCATTAAACTAGTGCTATAAATTTTTGCTATACTATTTTTTGAAAATTCGAAATCATTTTCAACACTAAATTCAACAATTAAATTCCCTCTTTTTTCGGGACTATTATTAAATTTAATATCCACTACTTTACCAACATCTACCCCATTAATAGTAACAACGCTTGCTGTGTTTAAGCCTTGTACATTACTATATTCTGTAAAATATGTTTTTATCTGACCGTCAAATAAATTAAGTCCTTTTAAATAATTATAACCCCAAATAAATAATGCGATTACAAGTACTGCTATAACTCCTGTTTTTAATTCTCTGGTAATTTTCAAAATAATATAAATTTTAAGGCAATATTACTAATAATTTTTGTGAGTAAATGGCTAAAATACTACGATTTTTTTAAAACTTCATCAACAGAAATTTTTTCACCATTTTTAAAAGCGACTATAAATGCAGTTTTAAACCCTTTAGATTGGACGACTTTTTTTAATTTTTCTATTTCAGAATAATTAGAAGTATTACCATAATAGTATTTATAACTACTTCCAACTTTAGCTCTTTCCACATTTTTTAGACCTTTAAAATTGTAAGATTTTGTTTCTAACTTTCTACCTGCTGCTATTTGTACTTTAAACTGTACGTTTTCATATATACTTCTATTGGTTGAATTCGGCTCATCAATTTCTGTTATGCTATTACTTTGTACCGTATTTAAAGTTAATTGATTTATATAGTTTATAATTCCATTATAAATAGCTTCAGAAAATTTTTGCTGTCCTAATTTTGAATTTAAAAACAAAGCTTCATTTTTATTTGTTAAAAAACCAGTCTCAATTAAAATACTCGGCATATAAGTTTGGTGTAAAACCACAAAACCAGCTTGTTTTACACCTCTATTTTTTCTTTTTAGCTTTACTGTAAATTCATTTTGAATAATACTTGCTAGCTGAATACTTTGATCTAAATATTCTTCTTGCATTAATGTAAGTCCAATAATAGATTCTGGAGAATTTGGATTAAATCCTTTATAAATTACTTTATAATTATCTTCAAATTCAATTACAGAGTTTTCAGCTTTGGCTACTTCAAAGTTTTGTTTATTGGCATGTGTTCCTAACACCCAAGTTTCTGCTCCATATGCATTTGATGAATGTGCATTACAATGTATTGATACAAATAAATCTGCATCGGCTTTATTTGCTATTTTACCACGATCTTTTAATCCTATAAAAACATCTGTTTTTCTTGTATAAATTACTTTAATATTTTCTTTTTTCTCCAACAATTTACCAACTTGAAGCACTAATTTTAAAGCAATATCTTTTTCTTTCATTGATTTATAACCAATTTTACCGGGATCTTTACCTCCGTGACCCGCATCAAGTACTACAACAAATTCTTTTTTTTGTGCAAAAACTGTAGTAATATTAAAAAGAATGCTACAAGAAAATACGAAAAGCCCTAAGATTTTCGTTGATATTTTAATTTTAGAAAAGAGTAGTGAGTTCATCAATAATTTTAATTATTTTTGGCAACTGTTATTTGGTGATACAATTATTGAGCCATACATTTACAAACATTAAAAAAATGTGTTGAAAGCCTAAAAGCTAAATTAAAAAAACTTAAGCTATCAACCCAATTTAAATAGTATTATTACAAAAAAAATAAGTTATTAAAACGAATATATACAAAATTTATTTTTCATTGTTATTGATATTTGCTTTTAGCTTTATCAATACAACTGCTTATTCTCAAGAAATTAAGCAAAATTCTTCGGATACTATCCCAATAATAAAAAAAGACACTTTATTAAATTTAAAAGCTAATGACACTTTAAAAAGTAAACAATTAGACTCTTTAGCTCTAAAACCTAAAGATTCTATTAAAAAACCTGCTGAATTACTTGAAAGTATTATAGACCATAGTGCCGATAGTTTAATAAGACAGGATATTTTAAACAATAAAATTACCTTATACGACAATGCCTATATTAAATACGGCGATATAGAATTAACCGCTGGGTATATTGAAATTGACAATAATACAAGTTCTGTAACTGCTAAAGGTATTAAAGATAGTGTTGGGGTATATTCTCAACTTCCTGTTTTTAAACAAGGCGGACAAGAATCTACGCAAGACACAATTATTTTTAATTTTAAAAGTGAAAAAGCTAAAATATGGAATTTAAAAACAGAACAACAGGGTATTATTATTTTAGGTGAAGTAAGTAAAAAACATAATGATTCTGTAGTTTTTATTGAAAACATAAGACTAACAACATCTGATAAAGAAAACCCAGATTATTATATAAAAATTAAAAAAGCAAAATTTATAAAAGATAAAAAATTAGTAGCAAGTTCTAGTCAATTAGTTTTAGCCGATGTACCAACACCTGTAGTAGTGCCTTTTGCTTATATTCCATTAACTAAAGGTAGAACCTCTGGTTTTTTAATGCCAACTTGGGGTGAAAACAACAATCAAGGATATTTTCTACAAAATGGTGGTTATTATTTTGTATTAAATGACAATTTTGACTTAGCTCTTTTAGGAGATATTTACACCAATGGAAGTTGGGGTATGCGGGCAGAATCTAGTTATGCAAAACGTTACAAATATTCTGGAAACTTTAATTTTCAATATGAAAATCTAATAAATAGTTTAAAAGGGCTTGATGATTATTCTAAAGCAACAAATTACAATATTAGATGGAGCCATTCACAAGACTCAAAAGCAAGTCCAAACTCACGGTTTTCTGCTTCTGTAAATATGGGTAGTAGTCAATACTTTAAGCAATCTAATAATGAATACAATACTAACGCCTTTTTAAATAACAATTTAAGTTCTTCTATATCATACTATAAAAACTTTGTTGGTACACCGTTTAATGTGTCTTTATCTATGACACATTCTCAAAATACAAATACAGAAGAAATTACAATGACATTGCCTTCTTTACAATTAAATATGGATAGAATTTATCCGTTTACAGGTAAAAATGGAGCAAAAAATAATGCCATACAAAAAACAGGATTAACCTATTCTATGAAAGGTGATAATAGAATAAATACTACCGATGAGTTTTTCTTTAAAAAAGAAATGTTTGATGATGCTAAATCTGGCTTTCAACACAACCTTACTATGAACACCAATATGAAAGCATTAAAATACTTTACCATTTCACCTAGTATAACTTATAAAGACGTATGGTATTTTGATAGATTAAAAAAAACATTTGATGATGTAGAAGACGCTGTAGTTACAGATACTATAAGTAGTTTTAGTAGATTTAATGAATATTCTACTTCGGTTTCTTTAGGAACAACGTTTTATGGTATGTTTAAATTTAAAAAAGGAAAACTTGAAGCAATACGGCACGTTGTTAGACCAAGTATTTCTTATAGCTATAGGCCTGATTTTAGTGATACCTATTACGAAAAAGTACAACAAAGTGCTGCAAATCCTGAAGAATTTTTAGAATATTCTCCATTCTCTAATGGTATATATGGAGGCCCAAGTTCTGGAATCTCTAACAGTTTAAACTTTACACTTAATAATAATTTAGAAGCCAAGTTAAGAAAAAAGGATTCTACCGAAGGTGAAGCTGAAAAAATTACTTTATTAAATAACTTAAACTTCTCCACAAGTTATAATATGGCTGCAGACTCTCTAAAATGGAGCCCTGTTGGTGTTAATGCCGGAACTAAACTTTTTAAAGATAAATTAACTTTAAATGTTAATGCAACATTAGACCCTTATGCATTAGACATAAATGGAAAGAGAATAAATACGTTTAACTACAATAACGGAGGTAGTTTATTTAGATTAACAAATGCTGGACTTACTTTAAATTATTCTTTAGAAAGTAAAAAAGAAAAATCTGGAGGTTCTAAACCTGGTGGTGGACAAAGTGAAAAAGAAGCAGCTAATAATTCTGATGGTGTATTTGGAGAAAGTTTAACAACTACAAACCAACCAAATACAGATAGTAATAATTCATCTACAAAAGAAACAGAATTGTATGGTTCTAAAATACCTTGGACTTTAAAAATAGCGTATGCCTTAAACTATTCAAATGCAACAAGGCAAAAAGAAATTTCATCTAACTCTTTAATGTTTTCTGGAGATATAGAACTAACACCTAAATGGGGAGTAGGCTTCTCATCTGGTTACGATATTAAAAACCAAGGGTTCACCTATACACAACTTCGTTTTTCTAGAGATTTAGATAGTTGGAAACTTAATTTTAACTGGGTTCCGTTTGGAGATCGACAAACCTACTACTTTTTTATTGGTGTAAAATCTTCTATGCTAAGCGATTTAAAATACGACAAAAGAAAAACACCAGACAAAGCATTATTTTAGTTGAAAAATAACTTACAAATAATAAATCTGTAATCGTTTTAAAAATTAAATAGACATGAAAAAAATAATTAACACACCTAATGCTCCTGCTCCAATAGGCCCATATAACCAAGCAATTTTAACAGGAAACACCTTATACACTTCAGGTCAAATAGCTTTAAATCCACAAACTGGCGAATTAGTTTTAGACTCTATACAAAAAGAAACTACGCAAGTTATGGAAAATGTGAAAGCAATTTTAAAAGCAGCTGAAATGACCTTTGAAAATGTAATAAAAACTTCAATATTTATTTCTGATATGAAAAATTTCACTGAAATAAATGAAGTTTACGGAAGTTATTTTAACGCAGAAACAGCACCAGCACGCGAAACTGTGGAAGTTGCTAATTTACCTAAATATGTAAACGTAGAAATTTCTGTGATTGCTATAAAGTAATTACAGAAACAACTATTTTTAAAAGATTTCATTACAAATTATACCCAATAGAAAACATTACAATTCTTGGTAAAATATAGGTTTTAGAATCTGAAATTATGTAGGACGAAAAGCTATTTTGTTGCTTATATTTTACATTAAATAAATTTTGAGCATCTATTTTAAAACTCCAAGCACTGTCTTCATTTTTATAAGAAAGTGTTGTATTTGCTATTTGATAAGTGTTTTTCTGGTTGAATGTTTTGTTTTCGTAATTATAATTTTCGTATTCAAACGAAAAAATAAATCCTTCTAAAAAGTCGTAATCTATGTTTAGGTATGGTTGATTTGTAACAAATTTTGAAGTTGAATTACTAGAAGTATAATTACCAATACTTTGCTCAAAACCTACTTCAATTGTTGGAAATTTATCGAACAAAGTTTTTACTGAAAGCGTATAACTATAATTATTACTTTTATTGGTTACAAATGCCTCATTTATATTTTGAAGATAACTAGAAGTTAACACTCTTGTATTCAATCCATATTTAAATTTCTTAATTTTTTTATCAATATTTAAATTAAAAGACCAATTTTCTGATGCATTATCTACTATTATTGGAGAAATATATTGATCGGTTTCGTTAAATTGTACTGCATTTTGAAGTCCTTTAACTTTTTTAGTATAATTTATTCCTCCAAACAACATTAAACCTCGGTACAAACTAAAACGGCTGTAATACATTCTTGCAGTATGATACAACTCATTCTCTAAATGTTCGTTTCCTTTGTACACCGAATTATACGACTGTAAATAAAACCGATTTGCCAATTTTGAAGCATCTGAAAAAGCACTTTTTAACTGATAATTTAATTTTATCTTTTTTGAATTACTAAATTTAATTTCTGCTGAAAAATCTGGCAACACAACTATTTTATTACTTTTTTTAGACTCTTGCTGATTTAAATTCCAATTGTAATTATGTAAAAAAGCACCTTGCTTTAATTCAAAAATACCTGTTTTAAATTTATAATGAACGCCTAAAAATAAATCGTTTAACTCATAGTCTAAATCGTTTCCAAAACCTGCGGAAGCAAAATTATTTGTAGTTCCGTTTGCTAATTGCTGACCATCTTCTGTAAAAAAAGTTTCGTTGCTGTATTTGTTTCCTACAGTTGTATAAATATGATTAAAATTATTTAACACCCAATAATGCTTAAAAACACTATGTATTGTAGTATTTTGTATTTCTTTTTGCTGATTGATATTATAATTATCTGATTGCTCAACAGGAATTAATCCTTGTAAAATAGTGTTATTTGTTTCCCAAAGTGTGGTTGGGTTGTTTTTATCGAAAGTAATATCCGCAGCAAAAGAAAACGTATGTTTATTAGACATTTTTTGATGCCATTCTATATTCTGATTTAAGTAAATTGCTTCCGCATTATTTTCTGAAAATATAGATCTGTCTTCATTTTCAATACGTGAAAGAATATTATTACTTTTTAAATTATCGGTTTTTTTAAATTGCGTTTTAAAATACCATTGTTGGTTTGTAGTAGGTGCATATTCTATATTAAATTTCCCAATCCCTAAAATATTTCTACTGTTTGAAGTGTTTTCTTTTTCTTCAGTAAATGCAGTATATTGATTTACATTTTCTGTTAACGTTTCATTTTTTGAATGTGAAAAAATTGCATAGCCAGAAATATCTAATTTACTATTTACAACTTTGGTAATATTTAAAGCACCAAATTTATTAGTGCTAGTTACCAAATCTTGTGTTTCCATAAAGTTAGCAAAATCACTTGCTGAAACATTGTAAATGGAACCATCTCCTTTTAAAACGGCGCTTATACCACCTTGAAAACTCATATAATCTCTAAACGTAAAAATTTTTTCGCCAGTATTGTTTAAATTTCCTATAAAATTAACATTGGTTTTTGGGCTGTAATAAAATAAGTTACTGTGCGCTCTATAAAAATCTTTAGTACCTTTTCCAGCTTCAATATCTCCAAAGGCAAATTGTTTTTTGTCTTCTTTCAATAGTATATTCATTGCCATTTCGTCTGTATCTGATACATTTTTTAAAAAAGCAATTTCGTTATAATTATCTATTACTTGTATTTTATCAACAGCATTTGCAGGGATGTTTTCTACCGCTAATTTAGAACCACCACCAAAAAACTTTTTACCTTCTACCAATAAGGTAGTTACTTTTTTACCTTGTACTGTTACACCTCCATTTTTATCAACTTCAACACCTGGCAATTTTTTAAGTACATTTTTTAGTTTACGTTCTTCGCCTGTTACAAATTTATTTGTATTGTAGGTTATAGTATCTTCTTTAACGGTTACAGGCATTTCAATTACAACTTCTTGCAATTGGTTTGGTGCATCTTTTAAAACAATATGTTGTTGCATATTTTCTGTTGCTGTAAACTTAAAACTAGCCGTTTTAAAACCCATATAACTTACAGAAATAGTATAAACTTCATTTTTTGAGAGTTCTAATTTATACAAACCATCATTGTCCGTAATACTAAACTGTAAATTTTTAGAAACATCTGCTGGTTTTGCTAGTACGTTAGCATAACTTAATGGGTTTTGCAAGCTGTCTTTTACGCTACCTTTAAGAGTAATGGTTTGGGCGTTTGTAATACAAATACCAATTATAAAAAATAATGTAAATGATAAAACCTTTTTTTGAGGCATTCTAGTTTTTATTAAAGTCTGGAAAATAATTTTCAAGTAGTTTTTTGTACTCTTTTTCACTTATCTTTTCACCTCTAGTCGGCTCTTTTATAACATCAGATTTTTTGGATTTTTTTGTTTTTAAACTAATATTATAGAATACTTCCCCACTATATTTTTGCTGAGAGTGAATTAAAACAGAAAATAATAGAAAAATAAAAATCGATGTTTTTTTCATAGTTTTTTATTTAATTAAAATCTTTTTTAAGTCTACTTAATAAATTTACCAATTTATTCAAGGTTATAGTATTACTTTTAATCTCTCCAAAAACCACTAGACATCTCTTTTATTTTTAGTTCAAATTCGTTTTCTGTAAGGGTTTTCCCTTTTTCTGGCTTAATTATTTCAATTGTACCTATAGGGTTTAACTTAATTTTAGTTACATAATACATCAACTTATCCTCATGCAGCTCTAAAATTAAACCAGGCAAACCTCCATATCCTTTTGGTCCATAATTTAAAGGAATATCGGGTGAATACCATGCTATAACAGGTTTTTCAAAGACCCCTTTACTGTTTTTCACGATTTTCGTTGTAGTTGCCATAAAGCATTTATAATTTTTAATTGTTTTAGTTTTATTAATGAGTTTCCATTTAATATTATTTAAATCATATTTAATTATAAATAATTCTCCAAAAGACTCTTTTTGAACAAGTTTTTCACCGCTTTGGATATTTTTATAATATACATCATCTATTCTAGAATATTTTGCAGCAATTTTATAACCTCTATCTTTATCATTATTCATTTTTTTAACTAATTTATAAATTGATTCTGCTCTATTAAATTTCAATATAAATTCAAAATTATCAGAATGCGTTCTTAGACTTTTATTAACAAAGTCTAATTGACTCCTGAATTTTGTATCTATTTTTTTTATTGCAATTGAATCAAATAAATTTTCAATAAACTTTTGCTTATAACTAACTTCTCCACTTGAAACTTGTGCTGTTAGTGAAATAGAACTAAATAAAAGAAAAAATATTAGCGTTAAATTTAATTTATTTTTCATACTTTTTATTTTTAATTCTTTTACTAAAGAGATGAGAAATAGTAGTTCCTCACCTCTTTATACTATATTATCCTGTTACATAAAGACAAGCTTCATACCAATCATTTGCCATCTCATTTGCAAATTCCATATCATAACCTTCTGCTTCTAGAAATGTCTGTAGTTCAAATGCATCTGCACCACAATTAGCTTGCTTATTTTCAGCAGCACTAACTTGAGTTAGTGGACTAATTGCAAATACAAATACTATACTTAAAATTATTTTTTTACTCACTCTTTTCATATTTATAATTTTGTATTCGTGATTTTTCTTTGAAAAGTTCATTTTAATAAATTTTAATTAGTTAATAGCGCATAATTGCGCTTTAATATTTTGTTATGTCTGCGAGGAGTATTACTTTCGTTTTACTTCCTCTGTTTGTATTAATTAGCTATGTCATAGTTAGTTGGTTTTAGGTTAAACATTTTATTAGCGTATTGTGTTTTTAAAATTTTACAAACAGAGGATTTTTCTGTTTAGATAATAAGGATGAGATTCCTGCTTTCGCAGGAATGACAATAAAAATGGAATTTCTGTATTGAATGAAATGAAAAATTTAAATGAGAATTTTATTGGTTTTGCATGTTTCATAGTACAACTTTTAACTCTTTTTCAAGTTAAATTTAAAAAAAAAAAAAATTACTTGTCAAAATAAAACAAGTTTATTTTACTGAAATACACAAGTTTATGGTTTAATTTTACTAAAGTAAGGGAAAACCTTACTTTTTATTTTATTTTTATAATGGTAAAAATTAGTTGAGAAACAACTTCTGTAGATTATTAGAAAAATGAAACCTAAAAGAGTATTAAATTAATACCCTTTTAGGTTTTAAAATTCATGTTATTTAAAAAAGTATTATAATCATCAACCTGAAACCGCATCAGATCCACGTAGCAATTGATTATCCGAATAATGTAAAACTGAAATCAAAGATTCAGCGTAGCTAAACAAGCTTAGCATGGCGTATTTCCAGACTACTGTAACAATCTCTTTATATTTTCTTAAATTTCTCTTTTTAAGATCTATATAGATTTTATCAAAAGTTCTGCAGTTGCAGGGTTTGTTGCTAATGGAACATCGTGCACATCGCATAAACGCATTAACATTGCAATATCTGGTTCGTGAGGATGCATTCCAAGCGGATCTCTAAAAAAGAAAACCATATTTGTTTTTCCTTCTGCAACACGTGCTGCAATTTGAGCATCACCACCATAAGGACCCGATAAGAATTTCTCTACTTTAAAACCTGCTTTTTCGGCATTTTTACCTGTAGTTCCTGTAGAAATTAATGTTATTTTTTTTTGAATTAACAGTGCTTTAAAATCCATTAAAAACTGAACCATTTCTGTTTTTTTTCCGTCGTGTGCTATAATTGCAATTTCCATATTTTTTATAAGTTTTAATACAACGTTTGTATGTTTATTAACTTTAAAGTGAAGCTGAATATTCAATTAAATCTACCAATTTTGTTGCATATCCAGATTCATTATCATACCAAGCAATAATTTTAAAGAAATTTTCATTTAATTCCATTCCTGCTCGTGCATCAAAAATAGAAATTCTAGATTCAGAAACAAAATCTTGAGAAACAACTTCATCTTCTGTATAGCCTAAAATACCTTTTAATTCGTTTTCTGAAGCCTTTTTCATTACTTCCTTTATTTTAGCATAAGATGTTGCCGTTTTTAAACGCACCGTAAAATCTATTAATGAAACATCTACAACAGGAACTCGCACAGCCATTGCTAAAATTTTACCTTCCATTTCTGGAATAATTTTAATCAATGTTTCTGAAGCACTTGTTGAAGTAGGAATCATATTGTTTAATGCGGCTCTACCCCTTCTCCATTTGTCTGAAAAACCATCAACTGTATTTTGACTTGAAGTTGTACAATGCACAGTAGTTACTAAACCTTCAATTATTTCAAATTCATCATTTAAAACTTTCACTATGGGAGCAATGCAGTTTGTTGTACACGAAGCATTAGAAATTACTAAATCATTTTTCAACAATTTTGTATGGTTAACACCCATAACAAAATTTGGAGCATTTTTTGAAGGTGCAGAAATTATAACTTTTTTTGCACCTCCTTTAATATGATTTTTCGCTAGATTTTTATCTGTAAAATATCCTGTAGATTCTATTACATAATCAACATCAAGGGCATCCCACTCAATATCTTCAGGTAGTTTTTCTGAAGTAATTCGTATAGAATTATTATTAACAATTAAAAAATTGTTTTTAATTTCTATGGTTCCTTTAAAGCGTCCGTGAACAGAATCAAATTTTAATAAATAGGCTAATTGATTAATAGTCATTAAGTCGTTTATTGCAACAACCTCAATGTTTTTTCTATTTAAAATAGCTCTAAATGCTAATCTTCCAATTCTTCCAAAACCATTTATACCAACTTTTATCATGTGCTATGTTATGGTTTTATTAAAAAAAAGCACATTAAATTGACATAATATCGCTAACACGTAATAGATCCTTATTAATTTTGTGATGTTCTTTTACAGCTAAATCTAATTCGGTTGTTGCTACCTTATTATCTATTAACCCAACCATTAAATTAGATTTTCCATCTAATAATAATTCAACAGCTTTTACTCCTAACCTACTTGCTAAAACTCGATCAAAACAGCTTGGCGAACCACCACGTTGCATATGTCCTAATACAGATACTCTTACATCATATTGCGGCATATTTTCTTCTACATAATCAGCTAATTCGAATACATTTTTACCAATTTTATCTCCTTCAGAAACCACTACAATACTAGATGATTTACCCGATCTTTTGGTTCTTTTTAAAGATTCTAACAACCTATCTAAACCTAAATCTTCTTCAGGAATTAAAATTTCTTCAGCACCTGCACCTACACCCGCATTTAAGGCTATAAATCCGGCATCTCGTCCCATTACTTCAACAAAAAAAAGTCTGTTATGCGAACTTGCAGTATCTCTAATTTTATCAATTACCTCTACAACTGTATTTAATGCAGTGTCATAACCAATTGTAAAATTTGTTCCATAAATATCGTTATCAATAGTTCCTGGTATTCCAATACAAGGAAGCATATGTTCTTCATTAAAGACCATTCCTCCAGTAAAAGTACCATCACCACCAATTAAAACTAAAGCATCTATTTCTGCTTTTTTAATGTTTTGATAGGCTTTTTCTCTACCTTCTTTTGTTCTAAATTCGGTAGATCTAGCAGACTTTAAAATTGTACCACCTCTATTGATAATATTACTTACGTCACGAGCCGTTAACTGTTTAAAATCTCCTTCTATTAAACCTTGATATCCTCTATAAACGCCATAGCATTCTATATTATAATATGCACAAGCTCTAACAACAGCTCTTATTGCAGCGTTCATTCCTGGTGCATCACCTCCTGAGGTAAGCACACCTATTCTACTAATTTTTTTTCCCATAATTAAAGTTCAAAAGTACTATTAAATTTTGATTGAAAATTAATAAACTATAAAATTACCATAATTTTGCTGGATAAACTCCAGCTTCTTTCAATTTTTGAATTTCTGAAGTAACATAAGCTTTATCTTCTTTATAAGTTACTCCAAACCATCTTGCATCTGATTTTAAAACCTCCATAGTAGCTTTTCCACTAACAATTAAGTGATTTACAACTTTAGGAATAAAAAATTCAGCTTTTGGTTCTTTGTAATTTTCTTCTAAAAATTCTTCAAAAAGCGATTCGGATAACTCAAAATATTTTGGCGTAAATCCGAAGAAATTCATTGAAACTATGGTTTCTTCAGAAATTGGTTTTAAAACACCTTCAGTTTCTTTAAATTTTAATATTCCATCAACTTTTTCAATATGTGTACGTTCTGTAATTCCTGTTAAAAATCCATTTTCATCTACTCTACATTCTCCTCTAGAAACAAAACCATATTCTGAAATTGTATTTTTTAATACATAGCCCATCATATTAAAGTAACTAGAGTTTTTGTCTATGTTTTTTAGCGCTTCTGCAATACCAACAAATGCTTCTCTTCCATAAAAATCGTCAGCATTAATTACTGTAAAATTTTCAGAAATTACATCTTTTGCCATTAATAATGCATGACCAGTTCCCCAAGGTTTTTCTCTAGTGTTATCCTTATATTTTTCTGGTATATTTTCTAGTTCTTGAAACACATATTCTACCTCTATTTTGTCTTTTAATTTTGGTGTAAAAAATGCTTTAAAATCTGCTTCAATGCTTTTTCTAATTATAAAAACAACTTTTCCAAAACCGGCTTGGATTGCATCGTAAATTGAAAAATCTAAAATTGTATCTCCTTGTTCTGAGAAAGTATCTAATTGTTTTAAGCCACCATAGCGACTTCCAATTCCTGCAGCTAAAATTACTAATGTTGGTTTACTCATCTTTTTTATATTATTTTTTTATGTTGATTGGTTTCGTTTTTTTAATTTCTTTAACTGCTGGTTTTACAGTTTCTGTAGAATCTTTTACTTTTTTCTTTTTCAACCCTAATTTCTCTAATAATTCGGTACTATCATCAAAATCTAATTGGTAATTTATTCCAATTCCTTGCGTATATCCTTCTTCATCTTGTTCAGAATATTGAATTTCATTCTGACGGTTAAATATAGATGATGTTAATGTACCAGCATCATTCAATAGAAAATCTATGGTTACTTCACCTATAAAACTTGTAGGCTCTTTAGAACCGATTGGCACACTTGCTTTACCGTTAATTAAAATTCTATCATTTACTTCGTAACCAAAATTAAAGCCTAACTGATCGTCTATATTTAAATTATCAATATTATTTTTTTCACCAAAGGTATAAACAGGTTTAAATTTAAATTTATTATCTCCTGTATTTACAATATTATCGAATGCATTTGATATTAAATCTGAAGCAGTTCCATACACCAAACCATTAGTATTTACACTTAAGTCGCTTTCGTTATAAAATGCACCAGAGGCTAATAATGAAACAAAATGACTTGTTTTTGTATTATCGTCATTACTATTTAATTTAAAAGCCAACTCAGCAGCAACAGTTGAACTAGAGTTTGGTATTTCTATATCAAAAGTTCGGGTTGAATTAAATAATTCGCCCGAAAAACGAGTTACTAAGTCAATTGGAATTTTTCTATTTGCAGTAATATTTTCTAGTAAAGATTTCGGATTTGCCGAAACTCTATAAATTGCTTCTATATTAATATCTGCAGTAAATGGATCTCCACTCCAAGAGACACTTCCTCCTTTTTGTACGCTAAATGGTTTGTTTATTATACCTCCGTATTTAAAATTATAAGTTCCGTTATCTATTATAAAATCTCCATACATATTAAACTTATCTTTGGTATCGAGTTCTATTTGTAAATTACCTGTTCCACTACCTTTTAAAGAACTTCCGGTAGCTTTATCCAATACCATTTCTACTTCGGCATCTTTGGTTACATCTAAATTAAAATTAAGCGACAATCCTTTTAATTTTTCTGAAATAAAAGCATTTCTACTTTCAACTTCATTTCCTTCTTTATCACTATTCACAAATCTTATCAACTCTGAAGATGTTGCTGTTTTAACATCACTAATTGGTATTACAAAGCGTGTTCCTTTATTTGTTCTACCAATAACATCTATTACTAATTTATCGGTTGGCCCAATTATAGTGGCATTTCCACCCAAGAAACCGGTTCCATAATATACAGATTCCTCATCTTCTTCTGTATCTAGCACTAATAAATTTCTAGTATCTAAGTTTAAATTAAGTGCCCAGTTATCAAAATATTTATGAGAAATGGTTCCTCTTAATTCTCCTCTTGTTTTATGTTTTGTATCTTCTATTTGAACGTCTTCTAAATTAAATGTTTGTTTTTCTAATGTTATTACACTTGTACCGTCAAAAAGATAATCTACATTTAAGTAAGGAAAATAGAGACCGGCTTGGTCTAAATACAATTCTCCTGTCATATTTGGATTGTTAAGCGGTCCTGTTAAATTCACATTTCCATAAGCAAAACCTCTAATTTTATTAAAAACATCTTCGCCAAGCGGACTAAAAGCATCTAGTTTAAATTCTTCAAAATCTAAAATAACGTCTAAAGTAGGCTTTGCAGGAGTAAAATCTAATTCTCCAACTGCTGAAAAATTAATACTATTATCTCTTACTAGCAAAACGTTTAAATCATACTCTTTCATAGAGTTTTTACCAACTATTTCTGCTTTTAAATCACCTTGATAAGAGTTATTTACATTAAAATCTGAAACCAATAAGTTTGCTGTTGGTTTAATTTGTTTATTAATCTGGTTATAATTTAAATTTCCGTTTATAATACCCCTTAATTTTAAACTATCAATTTCTGGTGTAATACTAGATAGTTTAACATTTTTAAAATTAAAATTAAAGTCTTTACTAATTGTATCTTGCATAACACCATTAAACTCAATTTTTTGATCTTTAGATGTAATTAAAAATTGATCTATAGTATACAATTTAGCTTTACTATCAAACACAACCTTATTTTTTAGATTGTCTTCAGGATTTATTTCCCACGTATTATTTTTAAAAATAAAGTTAGATTTTTGTAAACCAAACACCGATTTATTTTGCTTATTAAAGGTATGAAAAAATGAAAGGTCGAATTTTTCTGTATTTTCTTTTCCTCCATTAAATTCGGTTCTAAAATACAAGGTATCACTTAAAGTAATATTTACTAAGTGAAGTTTTGAAATATTATAATAATCAGAATTAATAGCATCAATAGTTAATTGCGTATTAAATAACGGGTTTTTATTATCTATTTGTAAATTTAATTCATCAATAACATTGGTATAAGCCTCTACTTTTGGTGATTTAATATTTAGCTTAAATGAATTATCATTAGAGCTCATATTTCCTCTTATAGTTGTTCTTGGAGCTAAAATTACTTCAGGATAAAATACTTCAACAATTTTATTATGAATATTAAACCTAAAGTTTAGATTTTGATTTTTAGCTACTTCAAAAGGTTTATAGTTAGAGTAAATACTACCAATAGAATTCTGTGCTAATTTACCAAGTTCATTAAATTTAAATTTCCCAACAATTCTTCCTGTTAGTATTTCTGGAGAATTTATTGTTATGGTTCTTACACTATCTAAAAATGAAGATGTTATATTAAAATCTTTAAAAAAGTAATTTCCTTTTTGATTTAGGTATAGTGAATTTTTAAAATCTACCGTACCAATTAAATCATCAAAAGAATTTCCTTGTACTTTAATTTCGATATCTCCCTTTATTTTTGAAATACTATCTCGTTTAAATAAATTTATAGTATTTAAATCGCAATAATCTACGGTTGATTTAAAATCGAATTTATAAACATCGTTAGATAAATCTGCCAAACCATTAAAATTCAACTTTATATTATCATCATTAACTTCCATTTCACCATCAAAATGCTTGTTTTTAAAAACCCCATTTAACGTAATGTTGTTATACGTATAATTTTTATATTGATGTTTAGATACTTTTCCTTTTACTGATGCATTTAAGTTTTCGAAAGTAAATCCTTTTCCATCAATATCGGCTTCCATTGATAAAAGACCTACAAGACTATCTTTCATAACTTCACCCAATTTAAAATCTATAAGTTTTACATGGCCTTTATAAGAAGCATTGTCTATATTATTTATATTGGTTAAAACCAAATCTGTTACAGTAGTACCTAAATCTGTTTTTAAGGTTAACTGTGTATCTATTAAATTTGGAGTAATATAAGTTTTTCCAATTAAAGTAAATCTTCCAAGTTTTTCAAATTCTGAAGGCAATGTATTACCTAAAGCATTTGGTAAAATTGTTTTTAAATGGTTATAATCTGATGTTAAATTTGCAAATTCACCTTCTAAAGAAAATCCATTTTCTTGGTTAAAAACATTCTTAAAATTTAAATCGCCATAAATCTGCGCATTTTTATCTGTTTTTAATTGTAAATCTTTTGCTATAAAATTATTTAAGGTTCCATTAATATTGGTTGAAAAATGCAATACATCATTCGATCCAAATTCATCATAAAAGTTTTTAAGATCTAAAAGAGAAACATCAGCTTGTTTTACAGAAGCATCTAAAACTACTAAATTATTAAAATCTGAAAAATTTTCTCGATTATACGTAAATTTAATATCTGCTAAAATTGAAGATTCTTTGGTTTTTAATTCCGTATTTTCAAAATTCATAAAAGATTTTGTATACGTAAAATCTGTAGTTAAGCTTTCTACTTTTAAATTGTGGTTTTCAATAAAACTAAAGTTCTTTATTTCGGTTGAAACATTTGGTCCTTGAATTCTAAAATTTTTGGTTTCACCTGTAATACTTTTAAAAAATAACGGGTTTTCATTCTCTACATTTTCATCTGAAATAGTAACATAACCATTTTTTAATTTTAATTTGGTTGCGGTCAATAAAAAACTCGAAGGTTTATCATTGGTGCTTCCATCATCAAATTTATCAACAAAAACAGTTAATGCATCATCTGTTTCATTTTCATATGTTTTTATATTTAAGGTAAAATCTTCTAATAAAATTTGACCAAATTCTAATTTGTTATTTAGTATGTTTTTATAACTAAATATAGATGTTGTTAGGTTTTTGGCATAAATCAAAGTATCTAAATGATGATCTCTAATAAAAATTTCATTTAATTCTACATCGCCTAAAAAAGCTAAATTTACTTTTTCTACATTTATATCAACCTTAAATGCATCTCTTAAGTAGTTTGTAGCAGCACGTCCTAAACTAGTTTGTACTTTTGGTATAGACAATAAAATACTTACCACTACTAAAAAAAGTAACAGTATCAGTAAAATTTTAGGCCCTATTTTTTTTATTCGTTTGATATGCGCTAAATTTGCATTTTTATGGCAATTTTCGTGCCTTTATTTGTTAAATTATGATTAAAAATAAATCTGTTTACATACTTGGTATTGAATCTTCTTGCGACGATACAAGTGCCGCTGTTATCCGCAACGGAAAAATACTTTCAAATGTTGTTGCTAATCAAGATATTCATACCAAATATGGTGGTGTTGTTCCAGAATTAGCTTCTCGTGCTCATCAACAAAATATTGTTCCTGTTATACAACAAGCAATTCAACAGGCAAATATCGACAAAAAAGACTTAAATGCCATAGCTTTTACACGCGGACCTGGATTAATGGGTTCTTTATTGGTTGGAACCTCGTTTGCGAAGTCACTAGCTCTTGCGTTAAATATTCCGTTAATCCCTGTAAATCATATGCAAGGACACGTTTTAGCGCATTTTATTGATGAAGAAAATAAACAAAAACCACCATTTCCATTTTTATGTTTAACTATAAGTGGAGGACATACACAAATTGTAAAAATTACAAATTATTTTACAATGGAAGTTATTGGTGAAACTTTAGATGATGCTGTTGGAGAAGCTTTTGATAAATCTGCTAAAATTTTAGGGCTACCATACCCTGGCGGTCCATTAATTGACAAATACGCTAAACTGGGTAATCCGTTAGCTTTTAAATTTACAAAACCTAAAATGGCCGATTTAAATTTTAGCTTTAGCGGTTTAAAAACGGGGATCTTATATTTTATCCAGAAAAAAGTAAAAGAAAATCCGAATTTTATTGAAGAAAACCTTAACGATATTTGTGCCTCAATACAATTTACTATTGTAGAAATTTTATTCGATAAACTTAAAAAAGCTGTAAAAAAAACAGGTATAAAACATATTGCAATTGCTGGTGGTGTAAGTGCTAATTCTGAAATTAGAAAAACACTAAAAGAAACTGAATCTAAATATGGTTGGACTACCTACATTCCAAAATTTGAATATACCACAGACAATGCCGGAATGATTGCTATTACTGGTTACTTAAAATATTTAGAAAACGACTTTTCTGAAGATAAAACAACTGCAACTGCCCGATTAAAAGTTAACGAACAATAAAGTTTATAAAATTTTAACTATTTATTTTAATTCTAAATTGTATTTTTGACAAAATGAAAAAAGTTTTCAGAAAAATATCAGCAGTTTTAATGGTCGCAATTTTATTGCTATCAACAACTTCTTTTTCTGTTTATAAACATTTTTGCGGTGATAATTTAGTAACTATTTCAACTGAAAAAGTAGACAGTTGTTGCGAATCTAAAAAAGCACCTTTAAAAAGTGACACTCTAAATTTCTCGGAAAAAAGTTGCTGTAAGAATGAAACATCTACTACCGATATTCAAATATTCGACACTACAAACCCAGTTAAAATAAACAAAAGTCAAGTTTTATTTTTAGCTTCGTTTTACTATAATTTTATTGAAAAACCTACTTATTTAAATACTACAAATAAGTATTATAAAGACTTTTCTCCTCAAAAACTTGTTTCAAATAAACAAGTTCTTTTTCAAACATTCTTAATTTGATACAAAGCTTATTTTAAGCTTAAAAGCCTTTAATTATTTAATTATTGGCCAGTTATCAACTATTAAGAAAATAACATGAATAAACATATTTTTATATTTTTAATACTATTTCCTTTTGTAGTATTTAGTCAAAAAACAATTAAAGGAACCATTTTAGATACAAACAACTCGCCTATTTTTGGAGCAAGTATCTATTGGAAAAACTCTCAAACAGGAACAAATTCTGATGAACAAGGGAATTTTGAAATACAATCTATTAAAAACAACAACCAATTGGTTGTTAGCTTTATAGGATTTAAAACACAAACAATTTCAATAAATAATTTAGAAAATCTAAAAATAATTTTAATTGCAGATAATCAGTTAGATGAAGTTCAAATTCAAACTAACAAAAAAAGTTCTAGCAGACTTAGTTATGTTGTAAAAAACGTAATAAACGTTAACAAAGATGAACTTTTAAAAGCAGCTTGTTGCAATTTAGCTGAAAGTTTCGAAACCAATCCATCTATAGATGTAAATTATAGTGATGCACTTACAGGTACAAAACAAATTAAAATGTTGGGCTTAACAAGTCCTTACATTCAAATTGTTCAAGAAAACATACCTAATATAAGAGGTGCTGCCCAAACGTATGGATTAACTTTTACCCCTGGAACATGGGTTGAAAGCATTCAAATTACAAAAGGAGCAGGAAGCGTAGTTAATGGTTATGAAAGTATTACAGGACAAATTAATGCAGAATTAGTAAAACCATCAACAGACAATTCTGTTTTTGTAAATGCATTCGGTTCGTTAAATGGAAGACTAGAATTAAACACGCATTTTAACACAAAAGTTTCTGATAAATGGGATACTGGTCTGTATTTACATGGAAACATGAGAGATAAAAAAATTGATGATAATAACGATAATTTTTTAGATGCTCCACTTGCCAAACAAGTAAACATTATGAATCGTTGGCAATATACAGACCTAGAAAAAGGTTGGGTTAGCTTTATAAATTTACGTTATTTAAAAGATGATAAAACAACTGGAGAAATAGATTTTGATCCAGATGTTCATAAAAACACTACTACTTTTTGGGGAAGTGAAATAAACACAGAACGCTTTGAAGCTTCCGCTAAAATTGGCTATGTTTTTCCAGAATTACCTTATAAAAGTTTTGGTTTACAAGTTGCTTATAGTTCTCATAATCAAGATTCATATTTTGGATTGAATGAATATAACATCAACCATAAAAGTGGTTATGCCAATTTAATTTACAATTCAATAATTTCAGATACACGTAATAAATTTGTTACTGGAATAAGCACTACTTTTGATAATTTTGATGAATTGGTTTTAACAAATAATTACAATAGAAACGAAAACTCTGTTGGTGCTTTTTTTGAATACAATTATGATAATTTATCTAATTTAAGCTTATCTGCAGGAATTAGAATAGATCACCATAATTTATTAGAAACCTTTGTAACACCGCGTTTGCATTTAAAATACTTGCCTTGGGAAACAGGAACTTTACGTTTTTCTGCTGGAAGAGGGAAAAAAAGCGCTGCTATATTTGCTGAAAACCAATGGTTATTTGGAACAAATAGAACCATTAATATTATTAATAACAATGGTGAATTTTATGGTTTAAATCCTGAAGTAGCTTGGAATTACGGAACTTCATTTACACAAAAATTTAAATTTTTAAATAGAAACGGCTCTATAACTTTCGATTATTATAAAACCGATTTTAGTGAACAAATTATTGTAGATATGGAGAATCCTTCAGAAATTTCATTTTACAATGCTGATACCAATACCAAGGCCAATAGCTTTCAAGTAGAAGTAAATTATAGTCCTTTTATACATTTTAATATTAAAACCGCATATAAATATCAAGATACAAACAACAATTATATCTCTGGTGAAAAACAGCAACCTATGCAACCTAAAAATAGATTTTTTACTAATTTATTTTTTCAAACACATCAAAATAATAAAGGTGGAAATTGGAAATTCGATTATACCTATAATTGGGTAAGTGAACAACGGTTACCAGATACAAGTATTTTTACAGCAAACTATCAATTACCTGAATATGCAGATGCACATACGAGTATGAATGCTCAAATTACAAAAGTATTTTCTCCTCGTTTTGAATGGTATATTGGAGGTGAAAACCTGTCTAATCACAGGCAAAAAACACCAATTTTAGGTGCTGATAATCCTTTTGGAGCAAATTTCGATTCAAGTATTGTATACTCTTCAGTACTTGGAGCTATGTACTATACAGGAATTAGATTTAATATTGAATAAATTGATTGGTAAAAACACCAACATAAGAATAAATAGTTGTCAATTCCTGCGCAGGCAGGAATCTATACAGCGTAAAACAGATTTCTACTTTCACAGGAAGGCAAACATAAAAAATATTATAAATTTTAACTTAAATAAACTTAACAACATGAAAAAAACACTCTTAATTGTTGCAATTTTTTTTATAGGAATTTCAACTCAGGCACAAAAGAAAAATAAGAATGCTAAACTTACTTTTGATGTAAATGGTATTTGTGAAATGTGTAAAGACCGTATAGAAAAAGCAGTTTTAAAAACTAAAGGAGTAAAATTTTGCTCTTGGAGCATAGAAACACATGAACTTTCTTTAATTATGGATGAACGTAAAGTAGATGAACTTACTATTCATAAAAATATAGCTGCAGTTGGCCATGATACTCCTAAAGTTAAGGCTACAGATAAAGCGTATGATAGTTTACACGACTGTTGCAAATATGATAGAGAAAACCCACAATACGGACACGACGAAGATGAATAAATTTTAGAGTTATTATTCCACCTACTCTGCTTAGTAAAACACAAAAAATGAATTACTAAGCAGAGTTTTAATTTCACTACTTACTTAACTTAAAATTAACAACTTAATAACTTTACAGCAATATTAGTTAACTATCTTATTCCTATTATTTAAATTAACTAAGATGAAAAAAAATATTGGGATTTTAGACAAAACAATAAGGGTTTGTATCGCTTTATTAATTCTAGTTTTATTGTATTTTAATATACTTAAAGGAGCTCTTATAACCTACATTTTGTACTTTTTTGCAGGACTACTATTAATTACAAGTTTAATAGAATTTTGTCCGCTTTATTTAGTTTTCAATATTGGAACAAATAAAAATAGTTCTAACAATATTAATGATTGATAGTTATAGAAATACTTGATTAACTCACTATCAATATACTATAACACACTAAAAGTTTCATTAAAATATTCTATTTAGAATAAATTATTAAAAATTTTAAACCGCAGTGCACTAATAATAAAAATAAGAAAAAGCATCTAAAAAATAAATGACTACAATTTTTAACTTTGAGATTGACTCACTAAAGATTTAATATCCTTTCCTGTAGGCTCTTCAAAAACTTCTAAATCAAAATAAGGAATTGCTGCAATCACATGGTCAAAAATATCTGCCATTACCTCTTCATAATTTGCCCATTGTTTGTTAGTACTAAAACAATAAATTTCTAAAGGGATTCCTTTTGAAGTAGGTGCTAATTGCCTCACCATAGAAAACAACTCTTTACTTACAGCATTATTTTGTTCTAAATAAGCATCTAAATACTTTCTAAAAACACCAAAATTAGTAAGATTTCTTCCATTTATTAAAACAGATTTATCCGCATTAATTTCATTATTATAGTCTGTAATTTCTTTATACTTATTTTCTAAATATTGAGCTACTAAATGTATTTTTTTTAAATCTTTAATTTCTTCTGGATTTAAAAACTTAATAGAGGATTGTTTAATTAATACCGCTCTTTTTATTCTTCTTCCTCCAGATTCTTCCATTCCTCGCCAGTTTTGAAAAGAATCTGAAATTAAACTATAGGTAGGTATAGTAGTAAAGGTATTATCCCAGTTACGTACGCGAACTGAGGCTAAATTTATATCTGTAACGGTACCATCTGCTCCAAATTTAGTATAAGCAATCCAATCTCCAATTCTAACTATATCATTAACAGAAACCTGAATTGACGCTACAAAGCCTAAAATAGTATCTTTAAAAATTAACAATATTACTGCAGAAGCAGCACCTAATGTGGCAAAGCTTAAAATATCTCTCCCTGTTAGTTGATAAATAATAAAAATAATTGCTAATCCCCATAAAAAAATCATTGCAACCTGCACATAACTTTCTAAAGGTTTGTCTTTATAACGCTCTTTTGTTCTTAAATACCGTTGAGTCGATCTTAAAAAACTCCTTACAATCTTTACAATTAAAATTATGGTATATATGTTAATTACATCGTCAAAACTGGTAAATAGAAATGTAAAATCTTTTAAAACTGGCGGTACAAAAGCTTTTAAAAATATAAGAGGTATTATGTGAGCAAAATATCTTGAAAATTTACTTTGCACTAAAAAATCATCAAACGTAGTGCTAGTTTTTACTGAAAACACATCAAAACCTTTAATAATAAACCTTCTTAAAACCCTATCTAAAAAAAAAGCAATTAACCCAATAATACTTAATGTAATAATTAAATTTAATAGTTCTGCCCAAAAATTAGATATTCCCTTATCTATTAAAACTTCTTTAATAAAGTTAGCGTAATCAAAAAATTCAATAGAATTTATCATATTATAATTTTTAGTAAAATTAAGTTGTTTAAAACTAATGTTTTTAAAGTAATTATTAAATACTCATATTTTATATGCTTCTAAAAAACATAGAGCCAAAAATATGAGTATAATAAATTGTATTCTTTTAGTAAAAAAATAAGAGTATGTTTTACTATTAATTAGTAGTCTTAAAATTTAGCATTTACATCCCAAGCTTCTAAAGTATCTTTAATTGTTTTTATAAACATTCCTCCTAAAGCACCATTTACAACTCTATGGTCGTAAGAATGCGAAATAAACATCTTATGTCTTATTCCTATAAAATCACCTTCCGGAGTTTCAATAACAGCAGGTACTTTTCTAACCGCTCCTAAAGCTAAAATTGCTACTTGTGGTTGATTGATAATAGGTGTTCCAAAAACACTACCAAAACCTCCAACATTTGTAACGGTATACGTACCATCTTGTATTTCATCGGGATTCAATTTTCCACTTCTAGCTCTAGAAGCCAAGTCGTTTACAGCTCTGGTAATTCCAACTAAATTTAACTGATCGGCATTTTTAATTACAGGAACTATTAAATTTCCATCAGGCAATGCAGCAGCCATACCCAAATTAATATTTTTTCTTTTGATAATTTTATCTCCATCAACAGAAATATTAATCATAGGATACTCTTTAATTGCTTTTGCAACTGCTTGCATAAAAATTGGAGTATATGTGATTTTTTCACCTTCTCTAGCAAGAAACTGATCTTTAATTTTAGTTCTCCACTTAACTATATTAGTAACATCTACTTCTATAAAAGATTGTACATGAGCCGATGTTTGAGTAGATGCTATCATATGATTGGATATTAACTTACCCATTCTACTCATTTCAATTATTTCATCACCTCCATTAACTGAAACCGGAACAGCTTGCTTAACTAAAGGTTTCTCTTCAACCACATTTTTTACAACAGGTTCTTTTTTATTTTCAGTTGAATCTAGTTGTTTTTTACCACTTTCTATATATGCAAAAATATCGTCTTTTGTAACTCTATTATCTTTTCCTGTACCAACAATAGCTTCTAATTGCTCCATTGTAATACCTTCAGTTTCTGCTATATTTCTTACTAATGGTGAATAAAATTTACCTGACTTAGAAACTTTTTCTATACTAATTGTTTCTATAGCTTCATTTACTTCTTTTTCAATTTCTATAGCATTGGCTTCTTCAACAGCCACAACCTCATCTGTAGTACCTGTACTTTCGCTTTCTCCTAGAGTTTCAATTATTGCAATAGTATCACCTACTTTAACTACACTATCTGTTTCATACAATATTTCTACTAAAGTTCCTTCAACTTCGCTTGGCACTTCAGAATCTACTTTATCTGTTGCAATTTCAACAATTGCCTCATCTAGTTCAACACTACTGCCAACTTCTTTTAACCAAGAAGTTATAGTTGCTTCTGCAACACTTTCACCCATTTTAGGAATTTTTACTTCAAATTTTGCCATTATGTGTGTTTTTTTAAGTTCGGCAAATTTACAAAAATTATAGCCCAATATTAAATATGTTGAGCTTTATATTCTAGCAAGAGTTTCCTTTAAAAAATTTAATAATATTTGATTTGTAAAAAACTTAACCTTAAAAACATATTAATACACTTAACAAAATATATGCTAGATAGGTTTTACAACATATTATGCATAAAAAAACTCGAACATTTTAAATGTTCGAGTTTAAGTTAAGTATTTTTATAATTACACTTAAATAGTCATAGAAAAGACTCTGGTTTCTGGTTTATTTTCAATTAAACGCAAATCAAAGGCCATACAAATATTTCTAATAAACATTCTTCCCTCTTCTTTTACAGTTATTTTAGTATTTGAAACTTCAACCAAACCATCGTCAATTATCTCTTGTAAACGTTCAATAATTTCAGTTTTTACTTTTTCACTTATCTCATTACCCCATTCAGTTTCTAGATTACACATTAAATTTAAAATATGTTTTCGAATAACTAAATCGGTATCCGTTAATAAATGACCTCTAAAAACTGGTATAATTCCATTATTCACTTTTTTAGTATAGGTATCAACCTCTTTTTCATTTTGTGCAAAAGCATACCAAGAATCTGATATTGAAGACATTCCTAAACCAATCATCAACTCTGTTTTACCTGCAGTATATCCCATAAAATTTCTATGTAATTTTTTAGATTTCATAGCTTTATGTAACGAATCTGTTGGTAAAGCAAAGTGATCCATTCCAATTTCTACATAACCATTATCAAAAAACAGTTGTTTTCCTAGTTCGTATAAATGGCGTTTTTCATTATCTTTTGGTAAATCATTTTCATCAAAACCTCGTTGTCCAACACCTTTAATCCAAGGTACATGTGCATAGCTATAATATGCTATTCTATCTGGTTTTAATTCAATGGTATTTTTTATAGTATTTCGTATACTTTCTTCGGTTTGAAAAGGCAATCCAAAAATTAAGTCGTGACTGATAGATTCATAACCTATTTTTCTAGACAAATCGTTTACACGTTTTACTTGCTCAAAACTTTGAACACGATGTATTGCTTTTTGAACCTTAGGATCGTAATCTTGAATTCCAAAACTATTTCGTCTTGAACCTAAATCATATAAAGTTTGTAATTGTTCTTCTGAAGTATGATTTGGATGTCCTTCATAACTAAAATCAAAAGTTTCAAACTTATCGGCTCTTTTAAAAATTCCGTTTATTAGTTTTTTTAAATTTTCTGAAGAAAAGAAAGTTGGTGTTCCTCCACCTAAATGAATTTCTCTAATTTTTGGTCTTTCAACCAATAAATCACAGTATAAATCCCATTCTTTTAAAACAGTTTCTATATAAGGTTGTTCTACTTCGTGACGTTTTGTTATTTTTTTATGACACGCACAAAACGTACACAAACTTTCGCAAAAAGGTAGGTGAATATATAAGCTAATTCCTTCAACAGCATTACTTTCATCAAAAGATTTTTTAACGGTACGTTCCCAATCTTGTTGTACAATTCCTTCTTTATCCCAAAACGGAACCGTTGGATAACTGGTATATCTAGGCCCTGGAATATTATATTTTTGAATTAGATTCTTCATAATTAGCAGTGAGTTGTTAGTAATAAAAAATGAGTAATAAAATCCTATTCAATATTAAAATCTCAATTCTATTATCTAGTTATTATACTCTTTAACAGCATCAATAAATGCTTTGGCATTATCTAAAGGTACGTGTGGTAAAATTCCGTGACCTAAATTTACAATATATTTATCTTTTCCAAATTCATCAATCATATCTTTCACCATTGTTTTAATTACTTTTGGAGGCGACAATAAACGAACTGGATCAAAATTACCTTGTAAAGTTACTTTATTTCCAGTTAATGCTCTTGCCACTTTTGGAGCAACTGTCCAATCAACACCAATAGCTGATGCATTTGAATTTGCCATATCTTCCAATGCAAACCAACATCCTTTTCCAAAGGCAATTACTGGCGCATCATCTTTTAATGCTTCAATAATTTGATTGATGTATTTCCAAGAAAATTCTTGATAATCTGTTGGAGATAACATTCCTCCCCAAGAATCAAAAATTTGAACAGCATTTACACCCGATTTTACTTTTTCTTTTAAGTAAGCAATGGTTGTATCTGTTATTTTTTGCAATAACGTATGCGCTGCAATTGGTTGTGTAAAACAAAATTCTTTAGCTTTATCAAAGTTTTTTGAACCTTGACCTTGTACGCAATAACATAAAATTGTCCAAGGTGAACCTGCAAAACCAATTAACGGAATCTCGTTATTCAACAACTCTTTGGTTGCTTTAATTGCTTCCATAACATAACCTAATTCAACAGTTACATCTGGCACAATTACATTGTCTACATCTTTTTGAGATCGAATAGGGTTTGGTAACCAAGGACCAACACCTGGTTTCATTTCAACCTCAATATTCATAGCTTGAGGAATTACTAAAATATCAGAAAATAAAATAGCAGCATCCATACCATATCTACGAATTGGTTGTACTGTTATTTCTGAAGCTAATTCTGGAGTTCTACAACGTGTAAAAAAATCATATTTTTCACGAATAGCTATAAACTCTGGTAAATATCTTCCTGCCTGACGCATCATCCAAACTGGTGGACGCTCAACAGTTTCTCCTTTTAATGCTCTTAAAAATAAATCGTTTTTTATCATTTTTTTAGTATCTGGTAGTTGGTATCTTATAGTTGGTATTAAGTATTTATTACTAGATACCTCAAACTTTTAATTAAATTTATCTGCAACAGCTTTCATTGCTATTTGTATTGCCGAACGCACCTTATAAATATCTCTTTTTGTCATAGCAGTTGCCAAAAACCAAGATTCAAATTGTGATGGTGGTAAGAATACTCCGTGCTCCATCATTTTCCAAAAGAATGTTTTAAACTTTTTGGTATCACTGGTTTGAGCTGTTTTAAAATCTACTACTTTTTCTTTAGTAAAGAATGGATTTAACATAGACCCAAATCTATTTACTTGTAAATCTATACCATTTTCTTTGGCTGCAGCTTTCATTTCACGCTCTAAAAATGCTGCAGTTTTTTCAAAATCTTTATATGGATCTTGTTTTTTTAATTCTTTTAAAGTTGCAATACCACAAGACATTGCTATTGGATTTCCAGACAATGTTCCAGCTTGATACATATCACCTAGAGGTGAAACCATTTCCATAATTTCATTTCTTGCTCCATAAGCACCTACTGGAAAACCTCCACCTACTACTTTTCCTAAACAAGTAATATCAGCTTCAAAACCTAACAATTCTTGTGCTCCTCCAAATTGAGATCTAAAACCAGTCATTACCTCATCTGCTATTAATAAAACACCACTAGCTTTTGTTAATGCTCTTAATTCTTCAATAAAATCTTCATTTGGTTGAATAACACCCATATTTCCAGCTATTGGCTCAATAATAACAGCTGCTACATCATCTTTTCTTAAATGTTTTTCTACACTATCTATATTATTATACTCTGCAATAAGCGTATTTCTTACAGCTTCTTCTGGTACTCCTTTACTTCCAGGAATACTTAATGTTGCTAAACCAGAACCCGCTGCAACCAATAAAGCATCGGAATGACCATGGTAACAACCAGAAAATTTTATTATTTTATTTTTGCCTGTAAACGCTCTAGCCAAACGAATTGCACTTAAAACAGCTTCTGTACCAGAGTTTACAAAACGAACTTTATCCATACCAGGAAAGGCATCACAAACCAAGCCTGCTAGTATTATTTCTCCTTTGGTTGAAGCTCCAAAAGTATATCCGTTTTTTAAGTATTTTTTTATAGTTTTTTCAACGGTACTATTTCTATGACCTAAAATCATTGGACCATAAGATAAAACCATATCAACATACTCATTTCCATCAACATCATAAATTTTACTTCCTTTGGCTTTTTCAATAAAAATAGGAACTCCACCAACAGATTTAAATGCCCTTACTGGTGAATTTACCGCTCCAACTAAATGTTTTTTACCTTTTGTATAAAGTTCTATGGATTTTTCTAATTTCATAATGTTTTATTTTTTTAATAATCTTGCTACCTCTTTAGCAAAATAAGTAATAATAATATCGGCTCCTGCCCTTTTCATAGACAATAAGCTTTCCATCATTACACGTTCACCATCAATCCACCCTTTTTCTGCTGCCGCTTTTATCATTGCATATTCTCCACTTACATTATAACACGCAATTGGACGGTCAAAATTATTTTTTAAATCTCTAATAATATCTAAATAAGCTAAGGCCGGTTTTACCATTAAAATATCTGCCCCTTCTTGATCGTCAAAAGTTGCTTCGCGCAAACCTTCATCTCTATTTGAAGGATCCATTTGATACGTTCTTCTATCTCCAAAAGTTGGCGCTGAATCTGCAGCGTCTCTAAATGGTCCATAAAATGCAGAAGAGTATTTTACAGCATACGACATAATTGGCAAATTAGAAAAACCTGTATTATCAAGCGCTTCTCGAATAGTTTCAATCATCCCGTCCATCATTCCTGAAGGCGCAACCATATCAACACCTGCTTTTGCATGTGAAATTACTTGTTTCGATATATTTACTAAAGTTGCATCATTATCCACATCTTTATCGTGAATAATTCCACAATGTCCGTGACTTGTATATTCGCAAAAACAAACGTCTGTAATTACATATAAACTCGGGTAATTTTTTTTAATAAAACGAATTGCTTGTTGCATAATTCCTTCATCATTCCATGTTTCAGAACCGGTATCATCTTTTTTTGAAGGAATTCCAAATAACAATACTGCAGGAATATCTAAAGCCACAACTTCATCTAATTCTTTTGAAATAGTATCTAAAGAGTACCGCTTAATTCCTGGCATTGAAACAATTTCTGCTTCAATATTTGTACCTTCTTCAATAAATAAAGGGTAAATTAAATCGTCTATTGTTAGTTTATTTTCTCTAACTAAGCGGCGAATATTTTCTGTTTTACGTAAACGTCTGGTTCTATTCATTTTAATACTATTTAATTATTTATTAAGTATTGATTTATAGCTTTTAACTATTTTCAATAATATCTTCAAAATACTTATTTACAGACTTTAACACACTTTCTACAGTAGATAATTTTGAAACAACAACATTTTTAAAGTGTTTTTTAGCTTCTTCTCCTGTAGTTGCACCAATACAAAAAGCCACAATATCATTAGCTACATTTTCTTTTAAATAGCTTTCTACACCTGAAGGACTATAAAATAGGATTCCTTTATATTTTTCTTCAATTTTTCTTGGTGTTAGTTGTGTTTGGTAACACTCAACCTCATTAACTTTAATATTATTTTCGGTTAATTTAGTTGGAAGTTCATCTCTTCGTTTATTTCCACAGAAAAAAGTAACCTCATCTTCTTTTAAATTAGAGATTAAATAATCTGTAAGTTTTTCTGCAGAATTTTCAATATGAGCAACTTTACCTATGCGCTTTTCTATCAATCGTTTTGTTCTTCTTCCAACGCAATAGATATTTTCAAAATCTAATTCCATAGGAGAAAAATTGCTCAACAGTGCTTCTACAGCATTTTGACTCGTAAAAAGCACATTTTTAAGAGGTTTTTTAACCACTATTGGTCTTAGTCTATTATTTCTAATTGTTATAAAATCGCTACTTGTTACTCCTATTTTTGAGTTTAACAAATTAGTTTGATCGTGAGAAAGGCTTTTTGTAGAATAAATAAGTGTCGATTTTTCTATATCAATTATTTGACGCATTATTTTTTTACCACCTCTTTCTAGAATATAATTTGCACCAAACTTTCCTAAATCAGTTGCATTGTTTGCTGCAACTTCCTTATAAAATTCCATTTTTTGTTTTCCATCTGGACTAAACAACGCGCCTTTAAATTTTATTTCATCATCAAAAATCATTGCCAAGGCACCAATTGGAGCAGTACAACCACCTTCTAAAGTTTGTAGAAAATCGCGTTCAATTTTAACACAAATTGCAGTTTCTTCGTGATTTATTTCTTTACAAGCTTCTAAAATTTCTTCGTTTTTTTCTAAAGCAACAACCATTACAGCGCCTTGAGCTGGTGCAGGAATCATCCAATCTAATTTTATATGCTTTTCTTTTTCAGGCAATAATTTTAATCGTTTTAAACCTGCAGTTGCAAATATAGCTCCATCCCAATCGCTCTCTTCTAATTTTTGCAAACGTGTAATTACATTACCTCTAATTCCTGTAATTTTATGATGTGGATAACGATATAACCATTGTGCTTTTCTACGTAAGCTTCCAGTTGCAATAGTTGCTGTATCTTGTGTGAAAAAATTTTCATCTTCTTTAATTACCAATACATCATTAAAATCACCTCTTTTTATATAAGCTGCTTGCACAATTCCTTCAGGTAATTTTGTAGGTACATCTTTAGAAGAGTGCACCGCAATATCTATCTCACCATTTAACAGAGCAATATCTAAATTTTTGGTAAAAACTCCAGTGATTCCTAATTCATATAAAGGTTTATCTAAAACAACATCTCCTAAAGAATCTATTTTTACAATTTCTGTTTTATGACCGAAATGCTCTAATTGTTGTGCAACGGTATTAGCCTGCCAAAGTGCTAGTTCACTTGAGCGCGTACCAATTCTAATAATTTTATCCATTCTAAATTTCGGTTTTTTCTAAGTCGAATATTTTGCTAATCACATTTATGCTTTGATCCACCGAAGTTTCTTCATCTTTTAAATGTTTTACAAATTGTGTAGTTATTTTTTGAATCATTCTGTTAGTTACAAACTCTGCATGTTCAACATTAAAATCCTTTATTTTTTTTGAATGAAAATCAATTTCATCGTGTTGAATTGCTTGTAAAGATTCTTTTAACGCATTTACAGCTGGCACATATTTTCTATGTGAAATCCAGTCACAAAATTCATTTTTATATTTTTCAATTATTTCTTCAGCTAAAGGAATTTGTGCTTTACGCGTTTCAATAGTTCTATCTGTAATTTTAGAAAGTTCATCTACATTTATCAATCGAATACCTGGCTCTGATTTTACAGCAAAATCAACATTTTCTGGCATTGATAAATCTATAATCAACATTTCATTACCTGCTTTTAAGTGCGATTTTAAGACTGTTGGTGTTGTAGACCCCGTAGAAACAATTAAAATATCTGCTGCATGTATTTCTTCTGTTAAATTAGAAAAATCAACAACCTTTACATCTTTATGCACTTGTTCAAAACCAATTGCTTTTTCAAGAGTTCTATTAACTAAAGTAATATTTCTATTTGAAGTATATTCCAATAAGTTTTTACAGGTATTTTTTCCTATTTCGCCTAAGCCGTAAATTAAAACTTTTTTATTGTTATAATCTTCTACCGTATCAATAATATATTGAATTGCAGCATAGGCTACTGAAGTTGTTCCAGAGCTTAATTTAGTATTGTTTTTAACACTTTTGCTCGCGTGCAATACCAAGTTCATTAATCGCTCTAAATAAGCATTTGTTGTTCCTAATTTTTTAGCTAATTTATAAGCTTGTTTTAACTGACCTACTATTTCATAATCGCCTAAAATTTGACTATCTAACCCTGTGGCAATATTAAACAAATGATTTATTGCTTCGTTATTTTTATTAACATACGATACATTTATAAAATCTTCTACACTTCCATTAGAGTATTTAGTTAACAAACTAATTAACTCAAACGGGTGCTTAGCAAATCCCGTAATTTCAGTTCTATTGCAAGTAGATAAAACAAAAATTCCCTCAATCCCTTTTTCTTTAGCCTCAACTAATAAAAGTTTTTGATTTTCTTTAGTTAAACTAAAAGCCCCACGCACTTTTACATCTGCTTTTTTATAACTTAAACCTACGTTGTAAAACTTTGTAGGTAAATTCTCTAAACTCATAAAATTTTGTATTACCAATAAGTATCGACAAAAGTACAAATATATTATTGCTCAAAACAACGACAAAAGTACTTTTATTGTCGAGATAAGTTATTTGCTCTAATTTAGAACATCTCTAAATAACAAATTATTAAACACTAACTCCATATTAATCAGCAAAATAAAGCTTTAAAAAATATGACTTATATCATATTTTATAATAAAAAAAACAATTTAGAGTATAAATATTTATCGTACTTTTGTAATTATTTTATAGAATTTTTAGAAAAATGACTTATGAAATCTAATCTTGAAAATTACAAATATATCGACAAAAGTACCAATCTGCTTTTTAACGATAAAGACACTTTTAAAGTTTATCATTTCAACAACTTAACTTCTAACAACCAGTTATTTCAACAGCAATTAACTAACAACTACATTCAAATTTACTTTTGCAACACCCATAAATGTATTGTTGCTTTTAATTTTGAACATTGCGCAACACATTTAGAAGCCGGAAATTCTACAATGGTTTATTTTAAAGATGAAAAAATGAACATTCTTTATAATTTACCTCCAAGAAATGAACTAATTTCTGTTTTAATTTCTATAGAATATTTTCATTCATTATTTTCTATTGATGGTAATTTTTTATTTAACTTTAATAGTTTTAAAATTGGAAAGCCAATTATAGAACCTAAACCAATAACACCAACAATTCAACACATATTAAATCAATTAATTTCAAAACAAATTACCAAGGCTTTACGTCCCGTTTTTATTAAAGGTAAAGTGTATGAATTATTAAGTTATTATTTTAACACTTCTAATGCAAATGAGAACGAAAACGAAAATTGCCCATACATAGCAAATGAAGAAACTGTAAGCAAAATAAAACGCGCTAAAGAAATAATTATTGAAGAAATGACCAACCCTCCATCTCTAGAGAACCTAGCAAAAAAAGTGGGGTTAAATATAAAAAAATTAAAGACAGATTTTAAAGAGTTTTATGGTGTACCTGTTTTTACTTTTTTATTAAATTATAAAATGGATTTGGCTAAAGAATTACTTAAAGAACAACGATTAAATGTAAACGAAATAGCTGCGCAATTAGGTTACAGCACATCAAGCCATTTTATTGCAGCATTTAAAAGAAAATTTAAAATAACACCAAAACAATACGCAAAATCGTAATTATGAAAGGAGCATTATTAGTAAATTTAGGTTCTCCAGATAGCACCTCTGTAAAAGATGTAAAAAATTATTTGGACGAATTTTTAATGGATAAGCGAGTAATTGACACACCTTACCTTGTTAGAGCTTTTGTGGTAAAAGGAATTATTTTAAATACACGACCAAAAAAATCTGCCGAAGCTTATAAAAAAATATGGTGGCCGGAAGGTTCTCCTCTTATTGTTTTATCTGAAAGGTTGCACAAAAAAGTACAACAAAGTTCTAACATCCCTGTTGAATTAGCAATGCGTTATGGAAATCCTTCCATAAAAAAAGGTATTCAAAAATTAGCAGATCAAGGAGTGACAGAAATTTTCTTAATTCCATTGTACCCACAATTTGCAATGGCTACAACAGAAACCATTGTTGTTTTAGCTAATAAAATTGTAAAAAAACAATTTCCACATATAAAAATTACAGATCTTCCTGCTTTTTACAACAACACATCTTATATTAAAGCTCTAAGTAATAGTATTCAAAAACATTTAGAAATAGAGAAACCAGACCATTTATTATTTTCGTATCATGGTGTACCAGAACGTCACATAAAAAAATCTGACATTACAAAATCGCATTGTAAAATTGATGGTAGTTGTTGTAACACTCCTTCACCAGCACACGAATTTTGTTACAGACACCAGTGTTATCAAACCACAAAAAATGTTGCTGAATTTTTAAATTTAAAAGAAGGAACTTATAGCACTTCGTTTCAATCGCGTCTAGGAAAAGATCCTTGGTTACAACCTTATACCGATAAAACTATTGATGAATTTGCAAAAAATGGTGTTAAAAATTTAGCAGTTGTAACACCTGCTTTTGTTTCAGACTGCTTAGAAACTCTAGAAGAAATTGGAATGGAGGCAAAAGAATCTTTTGAAGAAAATGGAGGTACACACTTCTCAACAATTCCTTGTTTAAACGATGATGCTGTCTGGGTAAACACTGTTACAAATTGGATTAATAATTGGGCAAAATAAAATGGAATATCTATACATAAAATCACTTCACATTATATTTATAACAACCTGGTTTGCAGGATTATTTTATATTATTCGTTTGTTTATATATTTTAAAGAAGCTGAAGAAAAACCAGCTGAAGAAAAAGCAATTTTAACCAAACAATACCAATTAATGATAAAAAGACTTTGGTATATTATTACCTGGCCTTCTGCAATTTTAGCTACAACTTTTGCTATTATTCTACTAATTTTACAACCTGTCTGGCTTCAACAAAGTTGGATGCATATTAAACTAGCATTTGTTGCATTGTTGTTTTTTTACCACGGAACCTGTCAAGTAATCTACAAACAAACTCAAAATAACACCTTAAAATATTCTTCAACATTTTTAAGAATCTGGAATGAAGTTGCTACTATAATTTTATTTGCTTGTGTATTTTTAGTAGTACTTAAAAATTCTTTAGGATGGGTTTTTGGAACTGTTGGTATTATTGGTTTTTCAATTTTATTAATGCTAGGTATTAAATTATATAAAAACATTAGAAATAAAAATAGTTGGGACAAATAAATTATTTTTATCAATGCTTCAACTACTTTTTAAAATCTTTATTAAGTTAATACTATTTAACAATTTTACTTCTGAAAAAATCATTAAAAACACATTTTAAACAACAATATAAAAAGCTACATATCAACTCATTAAACCATTAAAATGATTAAAATCATTTTATAAACGAAAACGATTTCGTACTTTTAACTTCTTGCAAAGAAAAACTTGTAACGTTAAAACTTATGAAAAAACTTTTACTAGGAAACGAAGCTTTAGCTCAAGGAGCAATTGATACTGGTATCTCTGGTGTTTACGCCTATCCTGGAACTCCATCAACAGAAATCACTGAATACATACAAAACTCTAAAATAGCACAAGAGTTAAACATTCACTCTAAATGGTCTGTGAATGAAAAAACGGCCATGGAAGCCGCTTTAGGAATGTCGTACGCAGGGAAAAGAGTATTAACCGTTATGAAACATGTAGGTTTAAATGTAGCAGCTGATGTCTTTATGAATATGGCTGTTTCAGGAATAAATGGAGGTTTGGTTGTTGTTGTAGCCGACGATCCTTCTATGCATTCTTCGCAAAACGAACAAGATTCTAGAAATTATGGAAAATTCGCAATGATTCCTATTTTTGAACCTACAAATCAACAAGAAGCTTATGATATAACAACGTATGCATTTTACCTTTCAGAACAGCTAGCTTTACCAATTATGATTAGAATGGTTACAAGACTTTCACATTCTAGAGCTGCAATTAATATTGGTAAAAGAAATACTCAAAACACTATTAAATTATCAAAAAATCCACACCAATTTCAGCTTATTCCAATGCACGCTCGTAATAGATATCAACATTTAGTTGGTATTCAAAGTGATATTAGAGAAAATTCAGAAAATAGTTATTTCAATAAATTTATTGAAGGCCCAAATACATCAATGGGAATTATTGCTGCAGGTATAGCTTTTAATTATTTAATGGAAAATTTTGAAAATGATAGTTGTCCGTACCCAATTCTTAAAATATCTCAATATCCACTACCAAAAAGACAAGTAAAAAAACTTTTTGATAAGTGTAAAAAAATATTGGTTTTAGAAGATGGCGCTCCTTTTATTGAAGAATTAATTGCTGATTATTTTGATGAAAACAAAAAAGTTATAGGAAGACTAACAGGGCATTTAAACAGAGTTGGAGAGTTAAATCCAGACAATATTGCTGAAGCTTTAGGTTTTGAAAGGACTTTTGCTAATAAAATTCCAAAAATAGTTACCCCAAGACCTCCAGAATTATGTGTTGGTTGTGCTCATAGAGACTTATTTGATGCTATTAACCAATTAAAAACAGAAAACACAAAACAACAAGTTTTTGGCGATATTGGTTGCTATGCACTTGGCTCCTTACCTCCATATGAAAGTATAAATACATTAATAGATATGGGTGCTTCCATAACTATGGCTAAAGGTGCTTCAGATGCAGGAATACATCCTTCAATTGCAATTATAGGTGATTCAACTTTTACACATTCTGGTATGACTGGCCTATTAGATGCCGTTATAGAAAACACTCCAATTACTGTAATTATATCCGATAATTCTGCAGTTGCAATGACAGGTGCACAAGATTCTGCTGCTTCTGGAAGACTTATAAATATATGTAAAGGAATTGGTGTTGATAAAGATCATTTAAAAGTTATAACTCCACTTCATAAAAAATTAGATGAAAACATAGATGTAATCAGAAATGAAATTAACTACAAAGGCGTTTCAATTGTTATTTCACAACGACCTTGTGTTCAACTTTCCAAAGAAAAAAAAGATCAATTAAAAAAGCTAAAACAAGTAGCAATAAACTAAATATAAAATGAAAAGAAATATAATTTTGGCAGGTGTTGGCGGACAGGGTATTTTAACAATTGCCGCTATTTTAGATACTGCAACCATTAATAGCAACCTTAACATTAAACAATCTGAAGTCCACGGAATGAGTCAGCGAGGTGGTGCAGTGCAAAGTCACGTTAGAATTTCAGATAAAGAAATATTTTCTGATTTAATTCCTGAAGGAAAAGCAGATATTATAATCTCCGTAGAACCAATGGAATTATTACGTTACCTGCCTTTTTTAAAAAAAGATGGTTTTTTAATCACAGATTCCAATCCGTTTAAAAACATAAATAATTACCCAGAATTAGAAGATTTATACAAGGAAATTAAAATGCATAAAAACTCTATTTTAATTGATGCAAAAGAAATTGCCAAAGAAATTGGAAACTCTAAAGCTACCAATATTGTTTTATTAGGAGCTGCCGCTTCCCTGCTTCCTTTAAGTAATGATAGTTTGCAAAACGCAATTAAAACATTATTTGAAAGAAAAGGAGAACGCATTATCAATAAAAATTTAGAAGCATACGAAAAAGGAAAAGAAATTGCTTCTGTAATGGCTTCTTAATACTAAATTATAAATGTTACACAAAAAATTACTAAACCCTAAAAGCATTGTAATTATAGGAGCTTCAAACTCTATTGAAACTCCTGGAGGACGTGTATTAAAAAACCTTTTAGATCACAATTTTAAAGGTAAATTGTTTGCTGTAAATCCAAAAGGAACAAATGTACAAGGTATTAAATGTTATCAAAATGTAATAGACATTCCTAAAGTTGATACTGCAATAATTGCTATTTCAGCCAAATTTATATTAGAAACTATAAAAGTATTAACCCAGCAAAAAAACACCAAAGGTTTTATAATTTTCTCTGCTGGCTTTAGTGAAAAAGATTCCGAAGGAAAAAAACTAGAAAAAGCAATTGTTAAAGAAATTAATTCAGTTGGCGGCACCTTATTAGGTCCAAACAATATTGGCTTAATCAATCAAAATTATACCGGAGTATTTACCACTCCAATTCCAAAGCTGGATAAAAATGGCGTCGATTTTATTTCAGGATCTGGCGCTACCGCAGTTTTTATTATTGAAGCAGCTATGGAAACAGGCTTAACATTTTCTAGCGTGTATTCCGTTGGAAATTCTGCACAAATTGGTATTGAAGAAATATTAGAACATTTAGACGAATCGTTTGATAAAACCACAAGTTCAAAAGTAAAGCTACTTTATATTGAAAGTATAGAAAATCCTAAAAAACTACTAAAACACGCACGTTCATTAATATTAAAAGGCTGTAATATTGCCGCTATAAAAGCAGGAAGTTCTACTGCAGGAAGCAGAGCTGCAAGTTCACATACTGGAGCCTTGGCTAATTCGGATGTTGCGGTTGATGCGCTATTTAAAAAAGCTGGAATTGTACGTTGCTATGGTAGAAATGAATTAATTACTGTGGCTGCAATATTTATGTTTCCAGAATTAAAAGGCAAAAATATAGCCATTATTACACACGCTGGTGGACCAGCAGTAATGTTAACCGATGCACTTTCTAAAAACGGCTTACAAGTCCCCGAAATTAAAGATCCAAAAAGTAAGGAATTATTACATAAATTATTCTTAGGATCTTCTGTAGCTAATCCGATTGATTTTTTAGCTACAGGAAATGTAAAACAATTAGAAATAATTATCGATTACTGTGAAAACTGTTTTTCTGAAATTGATGCAATGGTTGTTATTTTTGGAAGT
Organism: Lutibacter sp. A64; assembly: GCF_022429565.1. Taxonomy (NCBI): domain Bacteria; kingdom Pseudomonadati; phylum Bacteroidota; class Flavobacteriia; order Flavobacteriales; family Flavobacteriaceae; genus Lutibacter; species Lutibacter sp. A64. The sequence continues at coordinate 3,971,469 of NZ_CP092487.1, read as the reverse complement.
CCAGGTTTATTTAAAGTTTATGATGTGTATGATGTACTTCATAAAAAGATGAAAACTTGTAAAAAACCTATTTTCCCAATTTTACCATCGGTAGTAAATGTAAAAAAAGAAATAGCTTATTTTACTTCAAAAGGAAACATTCATTTTTCTGACGAAGTGTTGTTTGGTAATGCTCTAGGAAAAGTGATAAATACAGCTAAACCTAAAGTAACTTCAAAAGTAATTACAACAATTAATATCGAAAAAATTAGAACCCTAATTGATACAGCCAAAAATGGTTACTTAAAACCTCAACAAGTAAAAGAAATTCTAATCGCTGCCGAAATTCCAATTGTAAATGAAGTTATTTGCACTTCAAAAGACACTTGTATTGTAGCAGTTAAAAAATTTGGATTTCCAGTAGTTATGAAAGTTGTTGGTCCAATTCATAAAAGTGATGTTGGAGGAATTATTTTAAACATAACTTCTGAAGATACATTAATTACCTCGTTTTATAAAATAATGAAGATTGAAAGAGCTACTGCTGTTTTAATCCAACCTATGAAAAAAGGTATAGAATTATTTATTGGGGCAAAAAAAGAAACCAATTTTGGTCATTTAATTGTTTGTGGCTTAGGAGGAATTTACATTGAAGTTTTAAAAGATATACAAGTTGCGCTGGCTCCAATTTCTAAAAGTGAAGCGCTTGAAATGATTCAAAATTTAAAATCGTATAAAATAATTAAAGGTTTTAGAAACCAAAATGGTGTTGACGAAATGCTTTTTGCTGAAATAATTGAAAAAATATCAAATTTGGTTAGTATAGCTCCTGAAATTATAGAATTAGATTTGAATCCTCTTTTAGGTACTAAAAAAGAAATTTTTTCGGTTGATGCTAGAATTAGAATTGAAAAGTAGGTATTTTTATAGTGTGTACTACTTTTCTTCTAATAATCATTCCTGCTTCGGCAGGAATGAAAGCATTAAACAACATAAATTATTTAATAATTTCAACATATCCTCGAATATTTGGACTTGTACTTCCAATAATAAAATTAGTATCTTTTGGATGAATTTTAAAAGCTACTTTTTCATTTTTTAGCGATTCAAAATGTGCTATTATTTTTTTATTAGATAATGTAGAGTTATCAAAAACAATGGTATCAATTTTATTATTTTTTATGAGCTCTTTTATTTTTAAATAATCATCTATTAAAGTTTCTTTTACCAGTAGGTATTTTTCATTTAAAAAATCAACAATAAAATTATCGTCACCTAAATACAAAACATTAAAAGTAGGTTTACTAACAGCTTTCGTATTTTTATAATTTAAATATTTTAAGAAATACCATAACTCAATTCCTATTTTAATAAAAAAATCGTACACCTTATTTAACTTATAATGTTTCTTATAAAAAATACGCATTGCATTGTGAAAGTGACCTAAGTATTTTACATCTTTAATTGTGCTCTCTCCTTTAAAATGAATTATTTTAGTGCCCGAATAATAATAATTCTGATAACCATTTTTCAATAATTTTACACTTAAATCTATATCTTCACCATACATAAAATAAGCTTCATTAAAACCCTTAACTTCATTAAAAACAACTCTTTTAATAAACATAAAAGCACCAGAAGCAACTTTAATTTCTCCAGATGCATCCTCATCTAAATGCGTAGCATAATATTTACCATTTTGCTTGCTAGAAATACCAAAAAGCTTTTTAAAAGAAGTTTTTGGAGTTGGTATTCCTCTTTTACTTTCTGGGGCAAACACTCCCGACCCATCAATTAATTTCACACCTAAGACACCTAAATTTTGTTTCGTTTTTGAATAATTAAGTATACGTTCTAAAGTATCTTCGGCAATAATAGTATCTGGATTTAATATTAAAACATAGGTTCCTTTAGCTATTTTAACGCCTTGATTATTTGCTTTGGAAAAACCTACATTTTTTGTATTCTGAATTAAAACAACCTCAGGGTATTTTTGTTTCAGTAATTTACAACTTTCATCTGTAGAATTGTTATCAACCACAATAATTTCTGAATTTATATTTTTTGAAGCTGCTAGTATGCTTAAAATACATTGCTCTAAAAAATACCGTACATTGTAATTAACAATTACTATAGAAACATCCATAAAATTTTAAAGTGAATTTTCGAATGGAATTCTATTTACAATACTTCTACCTAAAGTCACCTCATCTGCATACTCTAGCTCATCACCAACAGCAATTCCACGTGCAATTGTAGATGTTTTAATTCCATATTTTTCTAATTGCTTAAAAATATAAAAATTGGTTGTATCACCTTCAATAGTTGAACTTAAAGCAAAAATCACTTCCTTAACAATACCTTTTTCGACCTTTTCAACCAAACTATCTATTGTTAAGTTTTGAGGTCCAACCCCTTCAATTGGAGAAATTTTACCACCCAAAACATGGTACAACCCCTTAAATCTAGATGTATTTTCTATAGCCATTACATCTCTAATATCTTCTACAACGCAAATAATTTCTTCGTTGCGTGAAGGATTTGCACAAATTTCACAAATTTCAAAATCAGAAATATTATGACATTTTTTGCACAACTTAATTTCATCAACTAAACTAGTTAACGCGGTTGCTAATTGATGCGTATGCGTGTTTGGCTGTTTTAACAAATGTAATACCAAACGTAATGCTGTTCTTTTACCAATACCTGGTAATTGAGAGACTTCATTTACAGCATTTTCTAAAAGTTTTGAAGAAAAATTCATATCGCAAATGTACAATTTCAAACGATATTCTCAATAATTTTAGTTTCTTTGTTCTCTATAAACTATTAAAACTAGTAAATGCAACCACTATATATTCTTTTACTAATTGCCACTTACTTTTGTGTACTTTTAGCTATTGCATATTTTACCGGTAAAAACGACTCTAACGACTCCTTTTTTAAGGCCGATAAAAGTTCTCCTTGGCATATTGTTGCCTTTGGTATGATTGGTGCCTCGTTATCTGGTGTTACTTTTATTTCTGTTCCTGGTTTGGTACAAAGTTCTCAATTTAGTTATTTACAAATTGTTGTGGGGTATTTATTTGGCTATTTTGTAATTGCTTATGTGCTTATACCTATATATTACAAATTAAAAGTTACATCTATATACGAATTTTTAAAACTACGATTTGGAACAAATTCACATAAAACAGGTGCATTTTTCTTTTTTATCTCAAGAGCTTTAATCGCTTCATTTAGATTGTTTTTGGTAGCTTCTGTGCTGCAATATTTTATTTTTGACGCTTGGAATATTCCTTTTGAAATTACAGTAATTCTATCAATTCTCTTAATTTGGGTTTACACATTTAAAGGAGGAATTAAAACAATAGTTTGGACAGACACACTGCAAACCTTGTTTATGTTAACAGCAGTTTTTGCTACTATTTTTATAATAATCAATCAATTAAATTGGTCTGTTACAGATATTTTTACATCTCAAGAATTTGAAAAATACAGTAAAATTATTTTTACAGATAATTTTAACGATAAAAATCACCTGATAAAATCATTTTTAGGAGGTATGTTTATAACCATTGCTATGACGGGTTTAGACCAAGATATGATGCAAAAAAACTTAACCTGCAAAAACATAAAAGAAGCACAATGGAATGTTGTTTCACTTGGCTTTATTTTAATTGTTGTAAATTTTGTTTTTTTAACCTTAGGCGCTTTATTATTTATTTATGCAAACAAGTTTGGTATTGCAGTTCCAACAGTTGATGGAGCCCTAAAAACAGATTTATTGTACCCAGAAATTGCATTAAATAGCAATTTAGGTGTTTTTATTGGAACTGTATTTATTTTAGGTTTAATTGCTGCAGCCTACTCAAGTGCAGACAGTGCATTAACATCGTTAACAACATCGTTCTGTATCGATTTTTTAGACATTGAAAATAAAGAAAAATCGAAACAAAAATTAATTCGAAAAAAAACACATATAACAGTCTCAATAGTACTGGTAGTAATAATTATAATGTTTAAATATGTATTAGAAGACAATGTAATTAACAGTTTATTACAAATTGTATCTTTTACTTATGGACCGTTATTAGGCTTATTTACTTTTGGAATATTTACAAAAATTGAGATTAAAGACAAGTATGTATGGATTGTTGGCGTTTTATCTGTTATAGCTACCTATTTTATAAATAGCCATTCAGAAACAATATTAAACGGTTATGTTTTTGGTTATGAGCTTTTAATTGTAAACGGATTTTTAACATTTTTAGGTTTATTGTTAATAAAAAAAACGAATTCGTAAATACTTTTTAAAAGAATTTAAAACTCTAAAAGATTTTTTATTTTTACACTATGGAAACGGACTTAAGTAATTATAGACGAAATTATAAAAAGATTGAACTCTCTACAAAAGATATTTCTGAAAACCCTATGGAACTATTTCAAAAATGGTTTTTTGAAGTAGAAAATTTTGGTGGAGACGCAGAAACAAATGCAATGACAGTTGCTACTATTGGCGCTGATGGATTTCCAAAAAGCCGAGCTGTATTATTAAAAAAATATACTTGGGAAGGATTTATTTTTTATACGAACTACAATAGCGAAAAAGGTAAAGCTATAGAAAACAATCCTAATGTATGCCTATCATTTTTATGGCATAATACCGAGCGACAAGTAATTATAAAAGGCGTTGCTGAAAAAATTTCAGAAAATATGTCTGATGGTTATTTTGAATCAAGACCCGACGGAAGTAAATTAGGCGCATGGGCATCAGACCAAAGTGAGCCTGTTCCTTCGCGTAAATATTTAGATGACAGATTAGCTTCTTTTGAAAGAAAATTCGAAAATAAAGAAATTACAAGACCTAAAAATTGGGGTGGCTATATTGTAAGACCAATAAGTATTGAATTTTGGCAAGGTAGACCTAATAGAATGCACGATAGAATTAGATATACTTTACAAGAGAATTATGATTGGAAAATTGAAAGATTAGCCCCATAATTTTATAAATTTGAAATTCAACTAACAACCCATGAAAACACTTTATATAGTTAGACACGCAAAATCTTCTTGGAAATACAAAAACATAAAAGATATTGACCGCCCTCTAAAAAAAAGAGGAATTAATGATGCCTATCTGGTTTCAAATGTTTTGCTAAAAAAAATAGCAACACCAGATGTTTTTATTTCAAGTTGTGCAAATAGAGCTTTGCATACCGGAATGATTTTTAGCTACACCTTTAACTATCCACTAGCTAACCTAAAAATTAGCAAATCACTCTACAATTTTAGCGATGGTTATTTAATTAAAACCGTAAAAGCCTTAGACGACGGCTTTGATTCTGCCATTATATTTAGCCACGATCACGGCATTAGCGATTTTGTTAATAAATTTGGTAGTATTCAATTAGACCATGTACCAACTTGTGGTGTAATTGGAATTAAATTTGACACAAACTATTGGAAAAACATTAAAAATGGTACCACAATTTTAACTGAATTTCCTAAAAACTATAAATAATATTATTTTGAAAATTGAAAAACTTGCAGGTATAGATATTGGATCAAATGCAATTAGATTATTAGTATCAAACGTAATCACAGATAAAAACAGTAAAATTCCCAGTTTTAAAAAATCAGCCTTAGTTCGTGTTCCAATTCGTTTAGGAGCTGACACTTTTTTAAAAGGTAATATTTCTGAAGACAACAGAAATAGAATGGTAAAAGCCATAAAAGCTTTTAAACTACTAATGGAAGTTCATGGTGTTGAAAATTATTATGCTTGTGCAACTTCTGCTATGCGTGAAGCTAAAAACGGACAAGAAGTGGCTTCCGAAATTTTAGAAAAAACTGGAGTTAAAATAAATCTAATTGATGGTAAAAAAGAAGCTGCTATCATATTCTCTACAGATTTAACTAATATTATTAAAAGCGACAAATCTTATGTATATGTAGATGTTGGTGGAGGAAGTACAGAAATAACTATTTTTTCAAATGGTAAAATAATCAATTCAAAATCGTTTAAAATAGGAACTGTTCGTTTACTTAATAAACAAAAATCATTTAAAGATATTTGGGAAAATATGGAGGTTTGGATTAAAGCAAACACCCAAAAACTAAATAAACCAACTTTAATTGGTTCTGGTGGCAATATTAATAAAATATTTAAATTATCTGGAAAACCTATAGGTAAACCACTTTCTTTAATTTATATGAAAGCTCAATATCAATTTCTTAAAAAAATGTCTTTTGAAGAACGTATTACTGAATTAGATTTAAATCCAGATAGAGCCGATGTTATAATTCCTGCTACAAAAATATACCTCTCTGCAATGAAATGGAGTAATTCAAAAAAGGTATTTGTTCCTAAAATTGGTTTAGCAGATGGTATTGTTAAAAGCCTTTATTTTAAAAACTTATAATCTTATTTTAACATTTTTTTAAGATTTTTAGCTATTTTTGTAATTAATTGTGACCTTTCCTTTTATTTTGTGTCATAATTTATACCATTTAGAAAATCTATTTGGAATTAACCTAATTTTTAAAATGCTAAAAAAAATGAAAAAATTATTATTTTCTATCACTCTATTGGTTTTTGGAGCTAGTGCATTTGCACAAGACCTACCAACTAACCCAGAACCTGGAAAATGTTACGTTCGTTGTAAAACTCCAGATATTTGGAAAAATGAAGATGTAACTATTGAAACAAAAGCTGCTTACAAAAAAATCACTACTGTTCCTGCTCAATACAAAACTATTACAGAAAGAGTACTTGTTAAAGAAGCTAGTCAACGTTTAGAAATTGTACCAGCTGTATACGAAACTAGAGATGTTGTAGTTGTTGTTAAAGAGGCTAGTCATAAATTAGAAGTTATTCCTGGAACTTTTGGTTCAGAAACTATAACCTATACTGCAAAAGAAGATGCTTCAAAATTAAATGTAATTCCTGCAACTTTTAAACCAGATTCTGAAACAATTGAAATTAAACCTGCAACTGCAGTTTGGCAAATGAGCGATGTAGCTCCTGATTGTGAATCAAGCGATCCTAACGATTGTAGATACTGGTGTTACAAACCAATTCCAGCTGAATATACTACCATTCCTTTAACAAAGTTAGATGTAGATGCACACACGCAAAGAACAAGTGTACCTGGTTTTGATAAAACTTACAAAAAAACAGTTGTAGCTAAACAACCTACTACAAGAAAAATTGAAATTCCAGAAGTTACAAAAGTTGTTAAAAAAACAGTTATGGTAACTCCTCCAACTACAAGAGTTATAGACATACCTGCTGAATACGAAACAATTTCTAAAGTTGTTTTAGTAAGTGATGCAACTGAAAAATCTGTAACTGTACCTGCTGAATACAAAACTGTTACAAAAGAGGTATTAGTTAAAAAAGGTGGTTTAACATCTTGGAAAGAAGTTGACTGTGAATTAACAGAAAATAGTATTTTACCAATTAACTGGAATTTAGCAAGTGCTACATTAACTAGCGAAGCTAAATCTATAATAGACACTCGTTTATTACCTGTTTTAAGAACTGGAGTAGCTGTTGCTCTTGAATCTCACACAGATTCTAGAGGAACAAAAGAAAGCAACCAAGACTTATCTGAAAGAAGAGCAATGGCTGTTTCTAACTACTTAATTTCTAAAGGAATTAATCCAAGTCAATTAACTGCTAATGGATTTGGTGAAACTAGATTAACTAACAGATGTTCTGATGGTGTTTCTTGTACAGAAAAAGAACACAGAGCAAATAGAAGAACTACATTTAGAGTTATTAACCAATAATATCTCTTTATTATAGATAAAAAAATCCGCTTTTCAGCGGATTTTTTTTATCTATATTTTTTAAGCATTTCGTCAAAAAAAGAATAATGATAACTAGGATCCCTCATTAAACTATAACTTTTTTTCCTTCCTATTTCTTTTCCTTTAGAGTTTACAATAACAATGGTAGGATATGATTTTACACCATACTTTTGCTTTAATTTATTATTATCTTTCCTCTGAGTAACAGAAACTAAATCTAAATTTCTAGGGAAATCAGCTTCGTAAAATATAAATTCATCTTTATATCCTTCTTTAAACTTATCTGTTTCAAAAATATCTGCAACTAACATTTTACAAGGTCCACACCAATCTGAACCTGTAAAATAAATCAACATAGGTTTATCTGAAGATTTTGTAAGTTTTTCTGCTTTTAAAAAATCTTGTTCCCAAATATTTTCTGAAATAGTATGCATTGCTACATTATCTTGAGCAAAACTTATAGCTGTAAAATTAATGCATATAAAAAAACTAAAAAAAACACGTTTCATAATTAATATTTTAATGCTAAACTACTAAAATAATGCCAAATTAAATTTTAACAAACTCTTCTACTAATTTGCCAACTATTTTTTCTGAAATTTTAGCCACCTCCTGTACTTCTTCATGAGAAACTGCTTCAACAATACCTTCAACTCCCAAATCTGTAATTACAGAAATCCCAAAACATTCCATACCCATATGTTTAGCTACAATTACTTCAGGTACAGTTGACATTCCAACAGCATCTGCGCCTAAAATCTTCACCATTTTATATTCTGCAGGAGTCTCAAAAGTCGGTCCTTGTAATGCCAAATAAATTCCCTTATGTACTGTAACATCTAATTTTTCAGCTACTTGTTCCATTTGAGCTATCATTCTTTTACTATAAGCCTCATGCATATCTACAAATCGAGGCCCAAAACGCGCATCATTTTTACCATGTAGTGGATGCTCTGGCATAAAATTAATATGATCTGTAATTATCATAATATCTCCAACTTTAAAAGCTGAATTAACACCTCCAGAAGCATTAGAAACAATTAATTTCTCTACACCTAAATATTTCATTACTCTAACCGGAAAAACAGTTTGCTCCATAGTCCAGCCTTCATAATAATGAAAACGGCCACGCATTGCTACAACAGTTTTGCCTCCCAAAGTACCATATATTAATTCTCCTAAATGCCCTTCAACGGTTGATACCGGAAAATTTGGAATTTCAGCATACTGAATAGCAATATCAATACTAATCTTTTCTACTAAATTACCCAATCCTGTACCTAAAATAATACCGTAATCTGGTGCACTTATTCCTTTATCTTTTAAAAACTTAACTGTTTCTTGAACTTTGTTCCACATAATTTTTTATTTTTTTATCAAAATCATTTCCATCACTTATAAAAAATGATTTTATACTTATATAATGTAAATCTTTAACCTTATCAAAGATACGCACATAATCTTTCTCTGTGGTTAAAACTAATTTCTTATTCAACTTAAAATTGTTTATTTCTGCATTTATTTTATCGATATCCTGAGTTTTAAAATTATAATGATCTGGATATTCTAAATGTTTAAAATGAATGTTTTGCTCCTTTAAATAATTAGTTAAAGGAACAGGATTTGCAATACCTGTAACTAATAAAACTTCAAAATATTGCAATTCGCTTAAATCTATTTCTGAAGCACCTTTTAAATTGGAGTTATAATCTATTGCTGTAAAAAATACTTGCTGATTTTTAGCTGGATTAATTTTTTTAGTTATTACAAGTTGTGCCTCTTTTGTAAGATTTTTAGGACATTTAGTTACAACAATAAGCTGCGCCCTTTTAGCGCCCGATTTATGTTCGCGCAAATTTCCTGTTGGCAACATAGTATCCTTTACATATAGGTTGCTATAATCCGTCAATAAAATATTGAATCCTCCAACTACTTTTCTATGTTGATAGGCATCATCTAGCAAAATAACATCTGGTGGATTCTCTAATTTTTCTAATTGTTGAATTGCATTTGTTCTGTCAGCATCAACACAAACTATAATATTTTTAAATTTTTTATAATATTGATAAGGCTCATCTCCTATTAACTCTGCACTTGCCTGAGAATCTGCAATTATAAATCCTGTGCTTTTTCTTTTATAACCTCTACTTAAAACAGCAATTTTATAATCGTTTTTTAACAACCTAATTAAATATTCTATCTGAGGAGTTTTTCCTGTACCACCAACACTTAAGTTACCAACAACAAGTGTAGGTGTTTTAAATTTTGTAGATTTTAAAACATTAATATCATACAAAAAATTACGTATACTTGTTATAATTCCATACAGAATGGAAAAAGGATACGCTATTTTTCTTAAAAAGTTCATGAAAGCGAAAATACAAAACAAATTATAATTTTTACACATTAAAACTTTAACTTTATAGCGTAAAATTTATCTTTGTTCTAACTTTACCAATTAAATTATGACTATTAAAGATATTACAAATTGTATTGAAGAATTTGCCCCTTTAAATTACGCCGAAGGTTTTGATAATGTAGGCCTACTAATTGGAAATTACACCACTAAAGTTTCTGGTGTTTTAGTTACATTAGATACTTTAGAAAATGTTGTAGATGAAGCAATTGAGCAAAATTGCAATTTAATTGTTAGCTTTCATCCTATAATCTTTTCGGGGTTAAAGAAAATAAACGGTAATAATTATGTAGAACGCGTTGTTTTAAAAGCTATTAAAAATGACATTGCTATTTATGCAATGCACACAGCTCTAGACAATTCTTTTAACGGTGTTAATGCAAAAATCTGTGATGTTTTAGGTTTAAAAAATAGAAAGATTCTAATTCCTCAAAAAAATACAATAAAAAAATTAACAACCTATGCACCGTTAGAAAATGCAGATGAAGTTAGAACGGCACTCTTTAAAGCCGGAGCAGGAAATATAGGAAACTACGATAACTGCAGTTATAATACCGATGGCTACGGCACTTACAAAGGCAATGAAAATTCTAACCCTGTAATTGGAGAAAAAGGAAAGCTTCACACAGAAAATGAAACATTTATTAGTGTTATTTTTGAAAAACATCTTGAAAAATCTATCTTAAAAGCACTTTTTGAAATTCATCCATATGAGGAAGTTGCATATGATATTGTTTCCTTAGAAAATATAAATCAAGAAATTGGTATGGGAATGATAGGTGAATTAACTGAAGAACAGTCTGAAACCAATTTTTTAAATTTCCTTAAAAAAACAATGCAAGCAAAAGGCATTAGACATTCTGCTCTATTAAACAAACCAATTAAAAAAGTAGCTGTTCTAGGAGGTTCTGGAAGTTTTGCTATAAACAATGCCATAAACGCTAACGCAGATATTTATATTACAGCTGATATAAAATATCACGAATTTTACAAAGCAGAAAACAAACTAATTATTGCAGATATTGGTCATTATGAGAGTGAACAGTTCACAAAAAATCTTTTAGTAGAGCTACTTACAAAAAAATTTCCTAATTTTGCAATCATTTTATCGAAAAAAAACACAAATCCAATTTATTACTTATAATATGGCTAAAAAGAAAGAAGTTACTGTTGAAGAAAAATTAAGAGCACTTTACGACTTACAATTAATTGATTCAAGAGTTGATGAAATTAAGAATGTTCGAGGTGAATTACCTTTAGAAATTGAAGATTTAGAAGATGAAATTGTTGGTTTAAATAAAAGACTTTCTAATTTAGATGGAGATATTTCAAATTTAAAAGATGAAATTTCTGCCAAAAAAAATATAATTGACGAAGCTAAATCTTTATTAAAGAAATATGCCGAACAACAAAAAAAGGTTCGTAACAACAGAGAATTTAACTCTTTAAGTAAAGAAACTGAATACCAAGAACTAGAAATTGAATTAGCTGAAAAAAGAATTAAAGAGTTTAAAGCTCAAATTGAACAAAAAAACGAAGTAATTAATTCTACTAAAGAAAATATTGCAAAACAAGAAGATTTATTAAAACATAAAGCTGCTGAGTTAAACGATATTATGGGTGATACAGCAAAAGAAGAAGAATTATTACTTAAAAAATCTGAAGAATACTCAGAATCAATCGACGATAATTTATTAAAAGCTTATAGAAGAATTCGTTCATCTGTAAAAAATGGATTAGCTGTTGTTTCGATTGAAAGAGGAGCTTCTGGAGGATCTTTCTTTACAATTCCACCTCAAAGACAGGTTGAAATTGCGAGTCGTAAAAAAATTATTACAGACGAGCACAGTGGTAGAATTTTAGTTGATGGTGCTTTAGCTGAAGAAGAAAGAGAAAAAATTGAAAAGCTATTAGGTTAAAAATTAACTCTTTACAATATACAAAAACTGTCTAGAACGCAACACTTTTATTGCGCTTCAGACAGTTTTATTTTTTTACAGCACGCACAGAATATACCAAAGGAAACTTTCGCTGTTCTTTTTTTAAAAGAAACATACCTTCTTCTGTAGCTTCCATTTCTGGAAATATATTGTATGGCGATTTTTCAAATTCATGTAAAAAATCAATACTTAAACCAGCAGATGTTAAAGCAGAAACTACTTCACCTAAACCGTGATTCCAACCATACTCTTTACTTATTATTTTAGCTTTATTATCTGCATAAGTACCTTTATATTCTTCATAAATTACATTACTAGTCTGGTAAGGGTATGTTAATTTAGGTGGTGTTTCTAAAAAATTATACATCCAAATTATAGGATGAAACTCTACCAAGTAAAATACACCGCCTTTCTTTAATTTACTTGCAATTATTTCTCCCCAAGTTTTTAAATCTGGCAACCAACCTATTACACCATAAGATGTAAAAATAATATCAAATTCTCCACCTACATTTTTAGGAACATCATATAAATTGCTTTCAATAAACTCGGCATCTAAACCCAATTCTTTATTGAGTTTTCTTGCCAGCAGTATTCCTTCAATAGATAAATCTATCCCTGTACACTTAGCTCCTAACCTACTCCAACTCAAAGTATCTTGTCCAAAATGACATTGTAAATGTAATAACGATTTCCCCTTAACATTACCTACTTCATTTAATTCGTAGTTATTTAATGAGGTATTTCCTCTTTTAAAACCTTCAACATCATAAAACTTAGATTTAGAATGAATACCTACTTTTTTATTCCATGTGTCGTTATTTACTTCAAAATATTTATTGTTGTTTTTCATAATAAAATAGTATAACTAATATTAATTGTTTAAAATAAATAAATTAAAAACAGCCAGAATATAGGTATTGCTTCTACCCAAAAACTAGTATAATATCTAGATTTATTTTCAGAAGAAAACAGTAAAAATAATGTTGTAATAATTGCTATACAAACTGTTACAATTAATTCTGATTTAAAAATTGGTTGTTTAAAAAATTCAATTCCCAAAAATACAATTAAAATACCAACTCCAATAAATTTAGAATTATGCACACCAACCAATTGAGGCAAGGTTTTTAATAATTTAGAATCTGTTTTTACATCTCTTATATCAAAAGGAATAGTAATTGCAATTATAAATAATACGCGTTGAAAAAATTCTATATATACAGTATTTGTAAAGTCATACCCTATTTCAAATAACGGAAATAAAACTGTTATTCCAGCCCAAGCAATTGAAATACTCCATATTTTTATTGCAGGAAAATTACGAAATGAAATTTCAATATTTCCTATTTTAAACAAAGGAATCACATAAAAAAAGGTCATAAAAAAAAATGGAAGCAATATATAAATGGCTTGTTTATTAAAGTTTGTAAAAAAAACAATATAAGACAAACCTAAAACTGCAATAGCTGCTAAAGTTGACAACTGTAATTTATGATTAAAAAACCATTTTCTTAACCAATTAAGTCGTTCATATTTAATTTCATACAATCGTATAAAATTATAAGAAAAAACAATAGAAAGCGCTACAAACAAAGGAGTTAAATTCTCCGAATATTCAAAATTTAACAAACTTATTTTAGTAATACAAAAACCAGCAAAAGCCACATGAATGTTACTAAAAATATAAAAATCAAATAATCTTTTTAAATAATTCATGAAACAAATGTAACTATTTGTTAATATCCCAAGTTTTTTGGTTAACAAAATATTATAAATTAGTGATTATTATACCATGTTGAAGCATTAATTTTAAGTATTTTTGAAGCAATAATTTTTATATAATATTTTACATAAATGAGAACAGATTCTTTTGTTTTAAGACACGTAGGACCAAGTGAAAGCGAGGTAAATGAAATGGTAAAAACTATTGGAGTATCTTCAGTAGATGAATTAATAGATAAAACTATCCCTGCAGATATTAGATTAGCCCAAAACCTTAATTTGCCAAAAGCAATGAGTGAACATGAATATATGAATCATATTCAAGAACTTGCTACTAAGAACAAATTATTTAAAAATTATATTGGTTTAGGATATCACCCAACAATTTTACCTGGTGTAATTCAAAGAAATATTTTAGAAAATCCAGGATGGTATACTGCCTACACACCTTACCAAGCTGAGATTGCACAAGGTCGTTTAGAAGCTTTACTAAACTTCCAAACAATGGTAAGTGATCTTACCGGAATGGAATTAGCAAATGCTTCTTTATTAGACGAAGGAACTGCTGCTGGTGAAGCAATGATAATGTTATTAAACACCAGATCTAGAGCACAAAAAAAAGCGAAGGTGGTTAAGTTTTTTGTTTCTAATGAAGTGTTACCCCAAACAATTGATGTTTTAAAAACAAGAGCAACTCCTTTAGAAATTGAATTGGTTTTTGGAGATCATACCTCTTTTGAATTTACAGAAGAATTCTATGGAGGAATTGTACAATACCCTGCAAAAAGCGGGCAAATTTTTGATTATACTGAGTTTGTAGAAAATGCTAAAAAAGTAGATGCAAAAATTGTTGCCGCTGCAGATTTATTAAGTTTAGCTTTATTAACACCTCCAGGCGAATGGGGTGCTGATGTTGTTGTTGGAACAACACAACGCTTTGGAATCCCTATGGGATACGGTGGTCCACATGCAGGTTATTTTGCTACTAAAAAAACTTACAAACGAACAATTCCTGGTAGAATTATAGGAATTACTAAAGATAAAGATGGTAATAGAGCCTTGCGTATGGCTTTACAAACACGTGAGCAACACATAAAACGCGAAAAAGCAACTTCAAATATTTGTACTGCTCAGGTACTTTTAGCTGTTATGGCTGGTATGTATGGCGTATATCACGGTCCAAAAGGATTGTCCTATATAGCTACTAAAATTCAAAATTTAACTACTACTCTAAACAAGGGGTTAGCGAACTTAAATATAAAACAATTAAATACTCTCTTTTTTGATACGCTTTTAATAGAAGTATCAAATGCTTTAAAAGTAAAAGAAATTGCAGAAAAAAAATGCATTAATTTCTATTATGCATCAAATTCAACAATAAGTATTTCTATCAATGAAACAAATTCTATTGAAGATGTAAATCAGATTTTAGAAATTTTAGCTGAAGCTGAAGGAAAAGACAAAATTTCAGTAAATCTAATTGAAGACTATTCTTTACCAGAAAATTTAACACGAACATCAACTTTTATGACCAATGAAGTTTTTGAAAACTACCATTCAGAAACCGAATTAATGCGTTATATAAAAAAATTAGAACGTAAAGATTTATCTTTAAACCATTCAATGATTTCATTAGGATCGTGTACTATGAAATTAAATGCAGCAACAGAAATGTTACCTATAAGCTGGCCAAATTGGGGTGTTATGCATCCATTTGTTCCAATTGACCAAGCACAAGGTTACCAAGAAGTTATTAAAGGATTAGAAGATGCCTTAAACGAAATAACAGGTTTTCACGCTACTTCTTTACAACCAAATTCTGGAGCATCTGGAGAATATACTGGTTTATTAGTAATAAAAGCATATCATAAATCTAAAGGCGAAGCTCATAGAAACATCTGTATTATTCCTGCATCGGCACATGGTACAAATCCTGCATCGGCAGTAATGGCTGGTATGAAAGTAGTTGTAACAAAATCTACTGCTGAAGGAAATATTGATGTAGAAGATTTAAGAGCTAAAGCAGAACTTCATAAAGATAATTTAGCAGCTTTAATGGTTACCTACCCGTCTACCCACGGAGTGTTTGAAAGTACCATTAAAGAAATTACACAAATTATACATGAACGTGGCGGACAAGTTTATATGGATGGAGCAAATATGAATGCCCAAGTTGGATTAACAAACCCAGCTACAATTGGCGCCGATGTTTGTCATTTAAATTTACACAAAACTTTTGCCATTCCTCATGGAGGTGGTGGACCTGGAGTTGGACCAATATGTGTTGTAGAACATTTAGCTCCTTTTTTACCATCAAACCCAATTATACCTACAGGAGGTAAATCACCTATAACAGCTGTATCTTCAGCTCCTTGGGGCTCTGCATTGGTATTACTTATTTCTTATAGCTACATAAAAATGCTAGGAACTGGCGGTTTAAAACAAGCAACAATAAACGCTATTTTAAATGCAAATTATGTAAAAGCTCGTTTAGAAAAAGAATACAGCATTTTATACACTGGTGAAAATGGTTTTGCAGCACACGAAATGATTGTTGACTTTAGAGAATTTAAAGAAAAAGGAATTGAAGTTACCGACGTTGCTAAAAGATTAATGGATTATGGCTATCATGCCCCAACAGTATCTTTCCCAGTAGCCGGAACTTTAATGATAGAACCTACAGAAAGTGAAAACAAAGCAGAATTAGACCGCTTTTGTGATGCTTTAATAAATATTAAAGCTGAAATTGATGCATTAAAAAGTGGAGACACAAATTGCGCACTTAAAAATTCACCACATACACAAGAAATGCTAACGGCAGATGAATGGAACTACCCATACACACGCCAACATGCTGCGTTTCCTTTACCTTATCTAAAAGAAAATAAATTTTGGCCTTCAGTAAGAAGGGTTGATGACGCTTATGGAGATAGAAACTTAATTTGTTCATGCAACCCTATTGAAGACTATATAGATGCATAAAAAAACTATAATAATAACTTTTATTTTTATATCAGAAACATAATTGTAAAAAATATTTAAACATATTTTTATTCTATTAAGCAAAATAGTACTTTTGCACCTCGGTATAAATATAATATCTCAATCGGAAATGAAAAAAATAACCAAAGAAACTTATATCAATTGGTATAAAGACATGCTATTTTGGAGAAAATTTGAAGACAAGTTAGCTGCTTTATATATCCAACAAAAAGTGAGAGGTTTCCTACATTTGTACAATGGTCAGGAAGCAGTATTAGCAGGTGCATTACATGTAATGAAGGAAAACGATAAAATTATTACAGCTTATCGTAACCATGTACAACCAATTGGTTTAGGCGTTGATCCTAAAAAAATTATGGCTGAATTATTAGGAAAAGTAACTGGAACATCAAAAGGAATGGGTGGTTCTATGCATATTTTTTCTCCTGAACATAATTTTTATGGTGGTCACGGTATTGTAGGTGGTCAAATACCTTTAGGTGCTGGATTAGCTTTTGCTGATAAATACAATGAAAGAGATGGAGTTACATTAACTTATTTTGGTGATGGAGCTGCACGTCAAGGTTCTTTACACGAAACATTCAACATGGCCATTAACTGGAAACTTCCTGTAGTATTTATTTGTGAAAACAATGGTTATGCAATGGGTACTTCAGTAGAAAGAACTGCTAATCACGAAGATATTTGGAAACTTGGTTTAGGTTACGAAATGCCTTGTGGACCAGTAGATGGTATGAATCCTGTTAAAGTTGCAGAAGCAATGGAAGAAGCTATTGAACGTGCAAGAAGAGGTGATGGACCAACGCTTTTAGATATTAAAACATATAGATATAGAGGACACTCTATGAGTGATGCTCAACACTATAGAACTAAAGAAGAAGTAAACGAATACCGTAAAATTGATCCAATTACACAAGTTTTAGACATTATTAAATCTAAAAAATATGCTACGGAAGATGAAATTAAAGCTTGGGACAAAGAAGTGAAAGACAAAGTTTCTGAATGTCAAAAATTTGCCGAAGAATCTCCATTCCCAGAAACACAGCAATTATACGATATGGTTTACGAACAAGAAAATTACCCTTTTTTAAAACATAAATAAATGGCTGAAATAATTACAATGCCACGTTTAAGTGATACAATGACTGAAGGAGTTGTAGCACAGTGGTTAAAAAAAGTAGGAGACAAAGTTGAAGAAGGTGATATCCTTGCTGAAATTGAAACTGATAAAGCTACAATGGAATTCGAATCTTTTAGCGAAGGTTATTTACTTCATATAGGATTACAAGAAGGTGAAACTGCCCCTGTTGATTCCTTAATCGCTATTATTGGTGAAAAAGGTGAAGACATTACTGCTTTATTAGCTGGAGATGCTCCTAAACAAGCAACTCCTGAAGCAAAAGAAGAAGTTGCAACACCAGCAGAAACTAAACCTGCTACAGATGCTTTTGTAATTCCAGACAATATTGCTGTTGTTACAATGCCTCGTTTAAGTGATACTATGACAGACGGAACTGTAGCTACTTGGTTAAAAAAAGTTGGAGATAAAGTTTCAGAAGGAGATATCCTTGCTGAAATTGAAACTGACAAAGCAACTATGGAATTCGAATCTTTTAATGAAGGAACCTTACTATATGTAGGTTTAGAAGAAGGTGAAAATGCTCCAGTTGATTCTTTATTAGCTATTATTGGTGAAGCCGGAACAGATGTGACTGCTGTTGTTTCTAATTTTAAAACCAGCGGATCTACAGAAAAAGCTCCTGCCGCTACTGAAACAAAAGAAGTTGCTGCAAAACCTGCAGCTACAAGCACACCAGCCGCTGCTGCACCACAAACCGCAGTTGCTGCTGCAGTACAACAACCAGTTGTAAATACAGGAAAAATTGTAGCCTCACCATTGGCTAAAAAAATAGCTGCAGAAAAAGGAATAAATTTAGCACATGTTGTTGGTACAGGTGATAATGGACGAATTGTAAAACAAGATATTGAAAATTACGTTCCAGTAACTGCTGCCGCACCTGCAGCTGCAGCCGCTCCAGTTATAGCAATGGGTGAAGAAAGTTTCGAAGAAACTAAAAACTCTCAAATGCGTAAAACTATAGCGCGCAGATTAGGTGAATCTAAATTTACTGCACCGCATTACTATTTAATGTTAGAAATTAACATGGATAATGCAATTGCATCTCGTAAAGTAATTAATGAAATTCCTGATACTAAGGTTTCATTTAACGATATGGTTGTAAAAGCTAGTGCAATGGCACTAAAAAAACATCCACAAGTAAACTCTCAATGGTTTGACGATAAAACACGTATAAATCATCACGTAAATGTAGGTGTTGCAGTTGCCGTTGAAGATGGTTTATTAGTTCCTGTAATTCCTTTTACAGATCAAAAAAGCTTAACACAAATTGGAGCTGAAGTAAAAGACAAAGCTATTAAAGCTAAAAACAAAAAGTTAACTCCTGCTGAAATGGAAGGAAGCACTTTTACAGTTTCTAACTTAGGTATGTTTGGTATTTCAGAATTTACTTCAATTATAAATCAACCAAATTCAGCAATTTTATCAGTAGGTGCAATTATTCAAAAACCTGTTGTGAAAAATGGTGAAATTGTAGTTGGAAACACAATGAAAGTAACTTTAGCTTGTGACCATAGAACTGTTGATGGTGCTACTGGCGCAGCATTTTTACAAACATTAAAACAATATATTGAAAATCCAGTTACTATGCTAGCATAGTTCACTAAGATTTATATAATTCAATTAAAAACCCATTGTTATTTAAACAGTGGGTTTTTTATTTTGCATATTTAAACTTCAAAAACTATAAACCTTATAATTGATATTAGAAAAATCATATTATTTTTAAACACAAATAGAACTATTAAGTTTTAGACAACTTAAAATTGTTTGTATCTTTAATTTTTAAAAATACATTGGTTCTAATTTAAAAAAACATAATAGCGATTTAACAATTTATAAATTATGAAAAAATTAATTAATTATTTACTTCAAGGCATATTATACATTGCACCTTTAGGAATAACAGCCTATATAATTTATGCGATTTTTATGTTTATGGACAGTTTATCGCAACAATTAATAGCCAATTTTTTTGATGTAAAAGTTCCGGGTTTGGGGGTTTTATCTCTTTTATTATTTTTAATTATAGTAGGTTTTATTGGAAGAACAATAATTGCAGAACCCTTAAAAATTATTTTTAAAAAAATAATTAATCGCATTCCACTATTAAAATTTATTTACACTGCTTTAAACGATCTATTTTCGGCATTTGTTGGTAAAGAAAAAAAATTTAGCAAACCTGTTTTAGTAAAAGTTAACACGATTTCTGATTTAGAAAAATTGGGTTTTATTACTGAAGAAAACCTAGAAATTTTAGATGAATTAGATAAAGTAGCTGTATATTTTCCACATTCTTATAATTTTTCTGGAGAATTATTTATTGTCCCAAGAAAAAATATAAAAACTATAAATGCAAATTCTAGTCAAGTTATGAAATTTATAGTTTCAGCCGGTTTAACAGGTTGGGATAAAGAGGAAAAATAAATTCAATACCATTTGTTGCAAACTAAACACCAGATATTAAATGAAAAAAGAAACACAAATAAAATGCCCTAATTGTGGTACTTCAATAGACGTTCAAGATATTTTATCTCATCAATTAGAAGAAGAAATTAAAAAAAAGTACCAATCGAGTATCGCTGCTGAAAAACAAAAATACGAGGCAAGTTTAGAATCTTTAAATAAAGCTAAAGCAGCATTTGAACAAAAGAAAAAACAAGAAAACGAATTATTTCAAAATCGTTTAGAAGCACAAATAAAGCAAGAAAAAAAGAATATTGAAGCTACTTTAAAGTCTAAATTAAAAGAGGAACAAATAGAACAATTTAACGCTTTACAAAAAGAGTTAAACGAAAAATCTGAACAGATAAAAGAACTTAACAGAACTAAAGCTGAAATAGAAAAACTAAAACGCGAAAAAAGAGAATTAAAAGAAATTGCTGAAGCCGAAGCGCAAAAAAAATTGAATGAAACACTCTTAAAAGAAAGAGAAAAAATAAAAAAAACTGAAGAAGATAAAAACGAATTGCGCTTTAAAGAATTACAAATGCAATTAGAAGCGCAAAAAAAACTAACCGAAGAAATGAGACGCAAACAAGAACAAGGCTCCATGCAAATACAAGGAGAAGTTCAAGAACTTGCAATAGAAGAATGGTTAGGCTCTAAATTTCCGTTAGATACTATTGAAGAAATAAAAAAAGGGGCTCGCGGTGGTGATTGTATTCAAATTGTACATACACGAACTGAGCAAAACTGTGGCTCTATTTATTATGAAAGTAAACGTACAAAAGATTTTCAACCTAGTTGGATAGAAAAATTTAAAGCAGATATTAGAGACAAAGGCGCAAATATTGGAGTTTTAGTTACAGAAGTAATGCCTTCAGACATGGAAAGGTTTGGACTAAAAGATGGCATTTGGATTTGTAATTTTGAAGAATTTAAAGGCCTCTGCACCGTTTTAAGAGAATCTATAATTAAAATAAATAACGCCATTAGCACTCAAGAAAATAAAGGAGATAAAATGGATATGCTCTATAATTTTCTAACAAGTAACACTTTTAGAATGCAAATAGAAGCCATTGTTGAAGGATTCACCCAAATGAAATCGGATTTAGAAAGTGAAAAACGTTCTATGCAACGTATTTGGAAACAACGCGATAAACAAATAGAAAAAGTTGTAACAAATACCATAGATATGTATGGTTCTATAAAAGGGATTGCTGGTAATGCCATTCAATCTGTAAAAGCATTAGAATTACCTGGAGAAGATGATGATGAAACCCAATTATTAAATTAAAACTACTTTAAGCTTAAATATTGGTAGTACATCTAAACTACATAAATTATTGTAAAAGTGAGATTTATCATTTAAAATTCAAAAAACAAAGTTTACCTTTAAATGTTAAATCATAATTGTTTATGAAAACAATAGTATGTGCTATCGACTATTCACCAAATGCAATCGCTGCTCTTAAATATGCTGATAAATTATGCTCTAAAATTAAATCTAAATTATACATTCTTAATGTCTGTGATGCTTTCTCTTTAAAAGCTTCCTCAAAAAAAGAATTAAAAGAAGAACAAATTTCTAAATTAAAAGATTTCTGTATAAAACATTTAGGTAAAACTCCTTGTTCTAAAAATATAGAAATTGAAGTTATTGAAGACACTTCAATTATACATGGAATTATTTCTAAAGTTAATAAAGTAAAAGCTTCACTTATACTTACTGGTCTAAAAGGTAAAAGTAAATTCAAAAGTTTTCTAATAGGAAGCACAACTAAAGAATTAATTTCTACCGCTCCGTGTCCAATACTTGCAATTCCTAAAAAACAAACTTTAAAACAACTAAATACAATTGTGTATGCTACAGCATTCGAAAAAGAAGACATTTATGCAATAATTGAACTTTCTAAAATTGCAGCTATTTACAATACTGAAATTAAAGTAATTCATATCTCTCTTCCAACAGAAAAAGATAGTATGTTGCAAATGCAATGGTTAAAAGACAAGCTACTTGAGAAAATTTCTTACCGTAAGATAAATTTTAATTTGTACAATTCTAACGATACTGCCTATTTTTTAAAATTGTATTTAAAAGAAATAAAAGCAGACATGGTTGCCATGTTAGAACGAAATAAAGATAAAAATCTTTTAACAAAATTATTTCATAACGATTTGGTTATAGAAATGGAAATTTTTGGTGAAGTTCCATTAATAAGCTTTAATGATAAATATTTTAATTAAAATATAATAAATCACCTTAAATTTAATTATATTTAATATAGAATTACCGCTTAACAATAACTACTAAATAAGTTTTATTAATACACTAAAAACTCAGTAAATGAAATTTGTAGATTATTATAAAATATTAGGAATAGATAAAAATGCTAGTGAAAAAGATATTAAGCAAGCATATAGAAAATTAGCTAGAAAATACCATCCAGACTTAAATCCAGACAACAAAGAAGCTGAAATTAAATTTAAAGAAATTAATGAAGCTAATGAAGTATTAAGCAATGTTGAAAATCGGAAAAAATATGATAAATATGGAAAAGATTGGAAACATGGTGAAGCTTTTGAAAAAGCACAAAAACAACAAAAATCACAGCAACAATATCAAAATTACTCTGGAAACGGTAAAAATTACACTGAACAAGATTTTTCAGATTTCTTTGAGTCTATGTTTGGAGGTAAAAAATCCTATTCTAAACAAAGCAGTAGTCAATTTAAAGGGCAAGATTTTAATACCGAACTTCATTTAAATTTAAAAGACGTATATACTACTCATAAACAAGTATTAACCGTTAATAGCAACAATATTAGACTTACCATTCCTTCCGGAATTGCAGACGGACAAACTATAAAAATAAAGGGAAAAGGTGGAAAAGGCATTAACGGAGGACCTAATGGAGATTTATACATTAAATTTTCAATAGCAAACCATACAAAGTTTAAAAGAGACGGTAATAATTTATACACAACCATAGACTTAGATTTATATACAGCAATTTTAGGAGGAGAAATTACTATTGATACCTTTAATGGTAAAGTAAAACTAAAAATTGCACCAGAAACAACACACGGCACAAAAGTGAAATTAAAAGGAAAAGGGTTCCCTATCTATAAAAAAGAAGCCCTTTTTGGCGATTTAATTATTACGTATAACATTAAAATACCAACAAAATTAACTGAAAAAGAAAAAGATTTGTTTAATGAATTAAAAAAATTAAGATCTAATGGATAAGCAAAATTTAATACAAATAGAAACAATCTGTTATCACTATAAAGTTGAAATTTCATTTATTAAAGATCTTGAAAACATAGGACTTATAACTGTTGAAACCTACGAGAATACTAAATTCATTCACGAAGATAAAATAAGTGATCTTGAAAAAATGATACGACTTCACAACGAATTAAATGTAAATATTGAAGGTATTGATATTGTTTTTAATCTCTTACAAAAAGAATTAAAACTCAAAGAAGAGTTAAATGCCTTAAAAAGTAGGTTACGCCTTTATGAAAATGAATAAATAGATATGTCCCTACATTTTGAATAAATAATAAAGTTAAAACTCTTTATTTAAAAACAAAATTGTAATTTTAAATTTTACTAAAAAAAACAAAAAAATGACATATTTAAATATGATTGGACCTTGGCAAATAATTATTTTAATGGTTATAATATTTCTAGTTGGAATTATACCAACAATTATTGCTTTAATAGATATTTTAAAAAATAAGTTTGAGGGTAATAATAAAATTGTTTGGGTATTAGTTGTCTTGTTTTTAAATATAATTGGAGCTATTTTATATTTTACAATTGGAAGAAATCAGCGAATTAAAACGTAATAACACAAAATTACATTGTTATAAGTAAGCATATACCTTAAAAAAAACTATGGAAATAATTATAGACAACTTCTCTTTTGGTCTGTTCTTTTGGCAGATTATCATTATTATATCAATAATCCTTCCAATAATAGCACTAATAGACATACTGAAAAATGATTTTAAAGGAAATGAAAAACTTATTTGGGTGTTAATTGTTCTTTTTTTAAGTTTAATAGGTGTACTACTCTATTATAAGTTTGGAATTAAACAAAAAATTCAGCGAAAAAACACTTCATTATAAAATTGAGCCGTATTATTAGTAACTTCGCACATTGAAAATTAGTTCGATGGAAAACGTAAATAAAAACTCAATAAATTTAAATAAATACATTAGCAGCACTGGAATTTGTTCAAGAAGAGAAGCTGAAAAACTAATTATTGAAGGGAAAGTTACAATAAACGGCAAACCTACCCAACTAGGTAATCGCGTATTTGATGGAGACATTGTTAAAATTAACGGACAAGCATTAAAATCTAAACCCAAAACACTTTATATTGCCTATAATAAACCTATGGGTATTGTTTGCACCACAGATTCTAAAGAACGAAATAATATAGTACGTGCTGTTAATCATACAGAAAGGCTATTTCCAATTGGGCGCTTAGATAAACCATCACAAGGTTTAATATTTTTGACAAATGATGGGGATATTGTAAACAAAATTCTAAGAGCAGGAAACAATCACCAAAAAGAATATATAGTAACGGTTAATTTACCTATAACTAAAGAATTTATTCAAAAAATGGGAAATGGAATTCCTATTTTAGGAACTGTTACCAAAAAATGTACAGTTGAACAAATTTCAAAAAAAAGCTTCAAAATTATTTTAACCCAAGGGTTAAATAGACAAATTAGACGTATGTGCGAATATCTAAATTATGAAGTTACTAAACTCGTTCGCACACGAATTATGAATGTTAGTTTAGCTAATTTAGCTGAAGGAAGTTGGCGAGAATTAACTTCTGAAGAAATGCAACAAATTAATAAAATGGTTGCATCATCTTCTAAAACCGAAGAAGCATCTAAAAATCCGGCTAAAAAGAAAAAACATCCACAAAATAAACGAAAATTTACTCCTAAAAACAATACACGTTTTAAACCAAAAAGAAAAAAAAGAAGATAATTATAGCTAATGGCTAAAATAAAAACTTTTCAACTGTTAACTTTTAAACCTTTCAACTTTATAACTATATTTGCCGACTATGCAATTTGAACTAAAAAGTAAAGACGCTCAAAGCAAAGCTAGAGCAGGGATTATAACAACCGACCACGGCACTATTGAAACTCCAATTTTTATGCCTGTAGGTACTGTTGGAACAGTAAAAGGTGTGCACCAAACAGAGTTAAAAAATGAGATAAATCCTGATATTATTTTAGGAAACACCTACCATTTATACTTACGCCCGCAAACTAAAATATTAGAAAAAGCCGGTGGTTTGCATAAATTTATGAATTGGGATCGTAATATTTTAACCGATAGTGGTGGTTATCAAGTATATTCTCTTTCAGGAAGAAGAAAAATAAAAGAAGAAGGTGTAAAATTTAAAAGTCATATAGATGGTTCTTACCATACTTTTACTCCTGAAAATGTTATGGAAATTCAGCGCTCAATTGGTGCTGATATTATTATGGCCTTTGATGAATGTACACCCTACCCTTGCGAATATAATTACGCAAAACGCTCTATGCATATGACACATAGATGGTTAAAACGTTGCATTACTCATTTAGAAAAAACTCCGTTTAAATACGATTACAGTCAAGCTTTTTTCCCAATTGTGCAAGGAAGTACTTATAAAGATTTAAGAAAACAATCTGCCGAATTTATTGCCTCTGTTGGTGCTGAAGGAAATGCTATTGGAGGACTTTCAGTTGGAGAACCTGCTGAAGAAATGTATGAAATGACAGAAGTTGTAACAGCTATTTTACCCGAAGATAAACCTCGCTATTTAATGGGAGTTGGAACACCTATAAATATTTTAGAAAATATTGCGTTAGGTATAGATATGTTCGACTGTGTAATGCCAACTAGAAATGCTAGAAATGGAATGCTTTTTACAGCACACGGAACCATAAATATAAAAAATAAAAAATGGGAAGATGATTTTTCTGCAATTGATGAAATGGGAATAACATACGTAGACACGCTCTATTCTAAAGCTTATTTACGTCATTTATTTATTGCGAAAGAATTATTAGGTAAACAAATAGCTTCTATACATAATTTAGGCTTTTATTTATGGTTGGTTCGTGAAGCTAGAAAGCATATATTAGCAGGAGATTTTACCGAATGGAAAAACCGTATGGTAAATCAAATGAATAAGCGCTTGTAATAAACTAAAACAAATAGCTTAAATTGAGAATATTAGATAAATACATACTTTCAAAATTTTTATCATCCTTTGCTTTGGTGCTAGTATTACTACTACCAATAGCAATTGCCATTGATGTTGCTGAAAAAGTAGATAAATTTTTACGCCACGCAGATTTATCAGTAACAGAAATTATACAAGATTATTACATCCATTTTATTGTAATATTTGGTAATACATTTATGCCTTTAGCATTATTTATTGCCGTAATCTTTTTTACATCTAAATTAGCTTCAAACACAGAAATTATAGCAATTCATTCAGCTAAAATTTCTTTCACTAGATTTTTAAAACCTTATTTTATTGGAGCTACTTTAGTTACCTTATTAGCTTTAGGTATGAATCATTTTGTAGTTCCAAATAGTAATGAGATTTTTAATAAATTCAGTAAAAAATACTTAAAAAGTAAAAAATACAATGAAAATCATATAACAAATATCAATTTACAACTTGACTCTAATGACTATATCTATTTAAAAAGTTACAACTTAGGCACAAAACAAGGTCAAAAATTTTCTTATGAAAAATTTGAGGGCACTAAATTAAAATATAAGTTAATGGCTGAAAATATTAGATGGATAGAGAAAGATACCGTTTTTAGACTTAATACTTACAAAAAAAGATTCCTCTTAGAAGATAGAGACTCTATAAAACAAGGTATAAAATTAGACACCTTATTAGCCTTTAAACCAAATGATTTAGTCAACATAGATGATTTAGCTAAAGAAATGACTTCTATTAAGTTATACGAATACATAGAACAATCTAGACAAAGAGGTGTTGGTAATTTAAATACTTATTTGGTAGAACTTCATAAAAGAACTAGTTTACCAATTTCAACATACATACTTACTTTTATAGCAGTTAGTTTAGCCGCAAAAAAAAGAAGAGGTGGTATGGGTATTAATCTAGCTATAGGAATAACCTTAATGTTTGTGTACGTATTTTTCTTAAAAATTGTTGAAGTTTTAGGTGCTGGTGCAGAAACAAATGCATTTGTAATGGTTTGGCTCCCAAATATCTTTTTTGGAGCACTTGCAGCATACTTATATTATAAAAATGCCAAAAACTAACTTAAAAAACTATTTACATCTCCACTTTATAGTATTTATTTGGGGATTTACAGCTGTATTAGGAGCACTAATAACTATAGACGCAATACCATTAGTTTGGTATAGAATGTCACTCGCTGTAATTGTACTTTTTATTTACTTTTTAATTAAAAAAAAGAACCTAAAAGTACCACCCAAAACACTTATAAAATTTTTTATAGGTGGTGTGCTTATTGCCATACATTGGATTGCCTTTTTTTCAGCTATAAAAGTTTCTAATGTTTCAATTGCATTAGTTTCAATGAGTACAGGAGCCTTATTCACTTCGTTTATTGAACCTCTTTTTTTTAAACGAAGAATAAATATTACTGAATTAATTTTTGGCCTTATTGTTATTTCAGGTTTATACATAATTTTTAATGTAGAAAACGATTATACACTTGGTATTATTTACGCCCTAATAGCATCATTGCTTTCTGCATTATTTACAGTAATCAATGGCTTATTTGTTAAACAAAATGATGGAGCAACAATTTCATTCTATCAATTGCTTTTTGGGGTATTATTTATAACTGTTTATATTTTATTTTCAACAGGGTTTACTTCTGAAGCTTTTACATTAACTACCAACGATATAATTTATTTAATAATTTTAAGCACAATTTGTACAGCATATGCTTTTATAATTTCTATTGATATTATGAAATACCTAACACCGTATACAGTAATGCTTACCATAAATTTAGAACCCGTTTATGGAATTCTTTTAGCCGTATTAATATTTGGAGAGTCAGAAAAAATGACCCCACAATTTTATTTAGGAGCTGCTATAATTTTTGTTACAGTAGTTATAAATGGAATGTTAAAAAATAAAAAAAGCACCTAAGTGTATACATAAAAACTAGAAGTTATTATATTTGTATAACATCCAAATTTAAAAAACATGGAATATTTAGAATTTGAATTACCAATAAAAGAATTAGAAGAACAATTAACGAAGTGCGAATTAATTGGTAAAGAAAGTGATGTAGATGTAACAGAAAGTTGCAAAAACATTGAAAAAAAATTGCTAAAAACTAAAACCGAAATATATAAAAACCTTACAGCTTGGCAAAGAGTTCAGTTGTCGAGACACCCAAACAGACCATATACCTTAGATTATATAAACTATCTAACAAATGGTACTTTTATGGAACTACACGGTGATAGAACTGTAAAAGATGATAAAGCAATGGTTGGCGGACTAGGTAAAATAGGAGATCAATCATTTATGTTTATCGGTCAGCAAAAAGGTTACAATACCAAAACACGCCAATACAGAAACTTTGGAATGTCTAATCCTGAAGGTTATAGAAAAGCTCTAAGGCTTATGAAAATGGCTGAAAAATTTGGAATTCCTGTTATTACACTTCTAGACACTCCTGGTGCTTATCCTGGATTAGAAGCTGAAGAACGTGGACAAGGTGAAGCAATTGCTCGTAATATTTTTGAAATGACACTGCTAAAAACACCTATTATAACAATTGTAATTGGTGAAGGTGCTTCTGGTGGTGCTGTTGGTATTGGTGTAGGTGATAGAGTTTATATGATGGAAAATACTTGGTATTCCGTTATATCTCCCGAATCTTGCTCTTCAATTCTATGGAGAAGTTGGGAATACAAAGAGAAAGCAGCAGAAGCTCTTAAACTTACTGCTACAGATATGAAAAAGCAAAAATTAATTGATGGTATTATTAAAGAACCTCTTGGTGGTGCACATTATGATAGAGAAAATGCTTTTAAAGAAGTTGAAAAAACAATCTTAAAGGCTTTTAAAGAACTCAAAGATTTAAAGCCTGATGATTTAGTAAAAAAACGAATGAATAAATATGCAGAAATGGGTGAATTCAAAGGGTAATTTAACCTCCATATTTTTATAAACTATATAAATTAAAACCTCAGAATTGACTTCAAATCTGAGGTTTATTATTTTAATAAGTTAAACTATTCTAAATTAAAAATATTATTTTAAGATTAAGAAAATTATACTTTTTAAACAGGTTCTTTTTCATTAATTTTAAGCTATGTTTATACTCAACTCACATCAAATTGCTGCTGCAGATAAGGCAACAATAACCAATAACAATATTAGTTCTATTGATTTAATGGAACATGCTGCTAAACAATGTTTTAATTGGTTACACACACGTTTACAAAGTCAAAATATTAAAATACATATATTTTGCGGAATTGGAAATAATGGTGGAGATGGTTTAGTTATTGCTCGTTACCTATATGAAAATGGTTATAATGTTAACTGCTATGTAGTAAATTTTAGTGAAAAAAGAACCAATGAATTTTTGGTGAACTACAATCGGTTAAAAGAAATAGGCAAATGGCCAACAATTATTAATGGTGAAAATGATTTTCCAGATATTTCTTTTGAAGATATTGTAATCGATGCAATTTTTGGAAACGGACTAACAAGAGCTCCTGAAGGTTTTACTAAAAGTCTAATTAATTATATAAACAGTACTAAAGCTTTTACTTTAGCAATAGATTTACCTTCTGGATTGTTTAGTGATACGGTAGTAATTGATAAAAATGCAGTTTTAAAAGCAACACATACACTTACATTTCAAACACCAAAATTAGCGCTTTTAATACCAGACAATCGCGATTTTATAGATACTTGGGAGGTAATTGATATTGGTCTTGATCTAAATTTCATTAAAAGTTTAACCCCTACTCTACACTATAATCTTAAAAGTGAAGTTTTACAATTATACAAACCTAGAAATAAGTGGTCTCATAAAGGTACTTTTGGACATGCACTTATTATTGGAGGTAGCTTTGGTAAAATTGGGGCAGTAAGCTTAACAACAAAAGCTGCATTAAAAATTGGTAGCGGCTTAGTTAGCGCATACGTACCTAAATGTGGTTATAATATTCTACAAATTGCTATCCCAGAAGCTATGGTTGAAGTTGACAATGATACTGTTCTAGAGCACTTTAATTTTAAAACAAAAGCTACTGCAATTGCTATTGGACCAGGAATGTCAACACATGAAAAAACAGCTATTGGCTTTGAAAAATTTATAAAAGAAAATAAGCTACCATTAGTAATAGATGCAGATGCTTTAAATTTATTAGCTATAAATAAATCACTTTTAAAATTTTTACCAAAAAATACAGTTTTAACTCCACATCCTAAAGAACTGGAACGTTTAGTTGGACCTTGGAAAAATGATTTTGAAAAATTAGATAAAACTACCGCTTTTTCAGAAAAATACGAAGTTATTGTGATTCTAAAAGGCGCACATACTGTTATTGTAGACGGAGCCACAAAATACTTTAACTCAACCGGAAATCCAGCCTTAGCAACTGCTGGAAGCGGTGATGTTTTAACTGGAATTATTATAGGATTAATAGCTCAAGGTTACCAAGCTATTAACGCCGCTATTTTGGGTGTTTATCTACATGGAAAAACTGCAGATATAGCAATCTCAGAAACAGCTTATGAAACCTTTACGGCTTCGTCTATTCTAAAATACTTACCAAATGCGTTATTAGATTTGTTTAATAATGGTAATCCTATTGAAGAAGAAGCTAATGATACAGAAGCTTAAAATAAGAAAAGCTATCTTAAAAGTGAAATTTTCATCAACCTAAATTTATTTCGGAATGATGGGTTTTCACTTTTAAGACAGCCTCTTCTTTTAAAAATTTAAAAGTAAATTCTTAAATATTATTTTCGTTAAATAACTCAATTAATTTTTCACTTGAAGGTCTTGGAGCATTTGAACTTACAATATTTCCATTAGGATCTATTAAGATAAAACGAGGAATCCCTTTTATTAAATACCCAGTAACAAAATCTGATTTCCAACTTTTATCTGAAAACAATTGAATTCCTTTTAAGTCTTCATCTTTAACCATTGTTTTCCATTTTTCATAATCCTTTTCAGCATCAACAGAAATACTAACAAACTCAATGTTTTTATTATGGTATTTAGCTTCTACTTCTTTTAAAGAAGGTATTTCTGCAATACAAGGTCCACACCAAGTTGCCCAAACATCAACATATACAAACTTACCTTTTAAATCGTCTAAAGAAGTAGTTCCTCCTTTAAAGTTAATATAATTTTCAAATTTTGGAGAAGGTTGCCCTTTTGTAACTGTTTTTAATTTATTATAGCTTTCAGTAATGTCCTTTTTATGCTCTTCATTTGTTGAAATCTTCATAAATAAAGCGTAAAATTCTTCTAAATTTTCTGTATAAGTTATACCGTATTTAGAATTTACATACGCTAATTTATTCTTTATTATTTCATTAGAAACTTGCTCTTTTATAGTTTTTAAATAAGCAATATCATCAGGAATAGATTCTTTTTCAGCTAACTTTTTAGCTTCTTTTTGATAATGCGAATTTACAAGATTTTCATAATTTTTAGAAAATAAAAAATCTTCTTCATTATTATAATCTATAGTTTCTAACTCTTTTAAAAAATCATCTGAAACTTTAAAATCTTTCTTTTTAGCATAATGAGAATGGTATAATTGGTATCTATCAACAAAACCTAAATAGGTATAGTTTATATCTCTTTTCTCTTTCGCCTTAAAATCTTCTGAAATTCCTTCTGAAGTGTTTAATAATTCTTCTGAAGCGGTTTTAACTTCATTCATTTTAGCTTTATAATCAGCTTCTTCTAAAAGGTAAATATCGGTTCCTTCTCCTAATAATTCTTTTACTTTCTTATTTTTATTAATTAAATAATTGCTTATTTCTGATCCTGCTCCAGAAAGTTCTAATGAATTTTCGAAATCATTTGCATCAAAATTAATTGTTACGGTATTACCAGCTTCTAAATAAAGTGTAGTTTTATTTTTACCGTCTGATAATATATAATATCCTCTTGAAACTTTTAAAGTATCTAAAAATATACCTTCTTCTGATACTTTAATTATTTCTTTAATAAGACTTTTAGAACTATTAAATGTAAGTTTATCATCTTTGGCATTTTCTATTTTACCAGATAAAACTGCATAATCAACTTTTACTTCTTGTTTACATGAAATAAATGCCAAAACAGTTATTAATGTTATTATTTTTTTCATAATTTGTTATTGAGTTTTTATTTAATTTTTCAAAGATAAAACTATTTACATAAAAAAATAGCACTAATTTTTTAATTTAGATTTAAAGCAATTTGTTTTAAAATTTAAGCATAAAAAAAGTGGTAGATGAACTACCACTTTTATTTAAAATATATTTAAGTACTTTCTTAAATTCCGAATCTTCTTTTGCTATTCCAAGTAATACTTTTAGCATTTTTAAAATCCACTGTTGTCATTCTCTTTTTACTTTCTTGATTTTTTAATTTGTTGATAATTTTCATATCGATATTTTTAGTAGTTATTAGCCTGCAAATATACAACACTTATACACATACTCAACTTCTATTTTACATATTTATCATATTTTTAACAATATAAGATATTATATCTTAAATTCAACTAACGAAAACGTTATATATTTAACATTTTTATAAATTAAATCAATTTTAGCTATTAACAATAAATATGTTTTATAATAACCTTAGCTTATATTTCAACAATATTTAGGTAAATTAGGAAATGTTAGCTTATTAAATGACTGAAAAATAATTAAAAAGTTAGTTTCAAAATTTAAATATTAGATTTATAACTAATAAAATTTATAACTAAGTCCTAGCATTAGATTTCCTTTTGGCATTGGTACCAGATTAGTTTCGGTATATGAAGTATTAAAAATATTATTGGCACTTAAAAATAATTCCATTCTATTTGCTAACTCTGCCATAATTTTAGCATCAATTATAGTATAGCTTTCTCCTCTTGCTCTTTCAACAAATCTATAAGAAATATTTTGACTAAATAATTTAGTAAATTTAAAATCTATCCCCGAATTTACCTGATGTTTAATACTATTTAAAGCATATCTAGTATATTCATCTTTATTTTCATCTTCTATAAAACTATATCCCAAATTAAATCGTTGTTCAAAATTCCATAAATTAAATCTATATCCTAAATCAATTTCAAATCCTTTTGTTGAAACCTCACTAAAATTTTTTGCTTTCCATTTTTCTTCAAGATCCTCTGGATTTTCTTTTGCCCAATCAATTAAATCTTCGGCATCTCTATTAAAAAGGGCTAGATTAATATCTAAACTACTTGTATTATACTTAATACCTAGTTCTTCAGATAAAGCAGATTCAGGTTTTAAATCTGGATTACCTATTTCATTTCCTCCAACATAATAAAGGTCTGTAAATGTTGGTACTCTATAGGTATAACCAATATTACTATACAATTTAAAATGCTCAGAAAATCTATAACCAACATCTAACCCTGGAAAAGCTTTTGTATTGAAATCTGAAAACGAACTAATTGCTATTCCTGGGGTTATATCAAAATTATTAATTTCAAATCTATGTTCAAAAAAACCTGTTATTACAGTTCTATTATGATCCTCTAAATTATTACTTACTAAAAATACTCTAGAAACATCAATACCTACACCTGTTTTACCTAAAGAAGAATTTAATACAATATTGGTCTCTGCTCCTGCTTTATTTGATATATGTAAATTGCGATATGCAGGTGGATTATGTCTTAAATACAAATATAAATCCTGATTACGCTTCCAATAAACTCTAGGCTTTATAGTAATATTTCCTACTCTATACCTAACATCTAAAGCTACTAAACTAGTTTGAGTTTCTTCATATTGGTCAATTGCAGCAGGACTTGCATAAAATCCATTTGCACCAAAATCTCGAGCTGTAAAAGATGAAGTTAGGTTGTAATTACCCAAATTAGCTTTTATAAAAACTGATTTATTTTCAAAATCTGTATTATACCTATATCCGTCAGACTCTTGATAATTTAATGAAGCAAGTATACCTCCATTATCAAATTTTTGACTAAAGGTTATTCCTCCTTTTAAATTTTGGTAAGATCCATATCCTAGATTGGCTTTTAACGTATTCGTTTTAATTTTTTTTGTTACAATATTTATGGCTCCCGTAAATGCATTTTGTCCATATACACGAGCTGCAGGACCTTTTATAACTTCTATACGTTCAATATTATCTAATGATAAAATTGCATTCATTGAATGATGTCCAGTTTGAGGATCATCCATTTTAACTCCATCAATTAAAACTAATGTTTGATCAAAATTTCCTCCTCTAATATATAAATCAGATTGCATACCGTCTATTCCTCTTCTTCTAATATCTATTCCAACAACACTTTGTAGCAAATCTGATACATTAGAAGCTGGAGATTTTTGTATTTCTTCTGAAGTAATAATATTCAACGTTCTAGAAGTTTTAGAAAATGGTAATGCAATTCTATTAGATGTTATTGTAACTTCTTTAAGCTTTACAGTATCTTTTTGGGCATATATTGAAGTATACGTAAATAATAAAACGAATAGTATTCTATTTGAAATTTTCATAAATAGTAATTTATAATCATTGTAAAAGTAGTAACTTTCCGGACGATTAATATAGACCAGTTTTAAAATGATAGATAGTCCGGTTAGTACACTTTTTAAACAGCTAATTAATTTAGATAAATCTGAATCGCAACCGCTATATTTACAAGCCTCGAGACAAATTATAAATGCCGTACAGCGCAATTATCTAACCAAAGGAACAAATCTTCCAGGAACTCGTGTATTAAGTCAGTTATTAAACATCCATAGAAATACAGCTGTTGCAATCTACGAAGAATTAGCCTCACAAGGCTGGGTTGAAATTATATCTAATAAAGGCACATTTATTTTAGAACCAGAACAAAAAACGGCTAAAATAAAAGCAACTTCTCAAAAAATAAATGAAAGGTATACCTATGCTAAAACAACAGGATTTCCATTTCAAAATTCCTTTCATTTAGCTTCAACTGTTCAAGTAACAAACGCCAAGTATTCTATTAATGATGGAAAACCAGATTTACGTTTGCATCCAGTTCATCAATTTACAAGGTGGTACAGCGCTGCTATGAAACGAAAAACATTAATTAATAAATGGAATAGATCTTATGATTTTGACAGTTCATTATTTCTAACGCAATTATGCAATTACTTAAATGCAACCAGAGGTTTTCATATTAGCCCAAACAACCTAATAAATACACGTAGCACAGAAATGAGTTTGTACGTAGTATCTCAACTCTTACTAAAACAAAACGATGTAATTCTAGTAGGTCAATTAAGTAATTACGCCGCTAATATGATTTTTCAACAAACAGGTGCTCAAATTAAAACAGTCCCTGTTGATGTCAACGGTTTAGATGTTGATTATATAAAAAAGAACTTTGTAAAAAACAGTATTAGATGCATATATATATGTACCCATAGAGATTATCCAACTACTGTTTCTTTAAGTGCTGAACGACGTTTAGCTCTATTACAATTAGCAAAAAAATATAAATTTGCAATTATTGAAGATGACTACGATTACGATTTTCAATTTGAAGGATCTGCAAGATTACCAATGGCGAGTTCAGATGCAGGTGGAATGATTATTTATTTAGGAAAAATTGGACAGTCTTTATTTCCAAGTTTTCAAACAGGATTTGTGATAGCTCCAGAAGATTTAATATTGGAAGCACGAAATTATTTAGAATTATTAGATAAACAAGGCGATTTAATTCAAGAACAAATGCTATTTGAATTAATTAATGAAGGTGAAATTTACAGACTTACAAAAAAGAACATTGTAATCTATAAAAAAAGAAGAGCTATTTTATGTAAACTTTTAACTCAATATTTTTCAACTATTGCACAATGGAATGTTCCTTCTGGTGGTTTGGCTATGTGGTTGCAATTTTCACCTAAAATATCACTACTAAAATTAGCTAAAGAAGCTGAGAAAAACGATTTATTTCTACCAAAAACAATTCTTTATCAGAACAAAAACACCTGTGCCATTCGTTTTGGTTTTGGACATTTAAATGAAATAGAAATAGAAATTGTTATTAAAAAACTAAAAACAGCTTATAATAACATACTATTAAAATAAAAAAGCCGAACAAATAAATGTTCGGCTTTAATTTTTTATGCTTCGCCTGTAGGACCAAAATTCATTGGTATTGGAGGCTGCTCATAATCTTTAATTTCTCCGTGACTTTGTTCAAACCTATGCACATTATCAGCTAAAGCTTTTACCAACCTCTTAGCGTGCTGAGGAGTAAGTATTATTCTCGATTTTACTTTAGCCTTAGGTTGCCCCGGCATTACACTAACAAAATCTACAATAAATTCTGAAACAGAATGATTAATAATTGCTAAGTTAGAATAAGTTCCTTCAGCAGTTTTATCATCTAATTCAATATTAATTTGTCCTTCTTTTTTAGGTTTTTGATCACTCATAATTAAAGGTTTGAATCCATTTCTTCTTGAGAACCTACAATAATATTATCATATATTCTCATACCTGTACCTGCAGGAATACGTTTACCTACAATTACATTTTCTTTTAACCCTTCTAAATCATCAACTTTACCACTTACAGCGGCTTCGTTTAATACTTTTGTAGTTTCCTGGAAGGAAGCTGCAGAAATAAACGATTTAGTTTGTAAAGATGCTCTTGTAATACCTTGTAAAATTTGTTCTGCTGTAGCTGGTTTTGCATCTCTAGCTTCAACTAAGGCTTTATCTTCTCTACGTAATACAGAGTTTTCATCTCTTAATTGACGCGGTGTAACAATTTGACCTTCTTTTAAATTGGTAGAATCTCCTGCATTTTCAACAACTTTCATTCCATAAATATTGTCATTTTGCTCAATAAAGTCATTTTTATGAATTAATTGATTTTCTAAGAATAATGTATCTCCAGAATCAATAATTCTAACTTTACGCATCATTTGACGTACAACAACTTCAAAGTGTTTGTCATTAATTTTCACCCCTTGTAAACGGTACACCTCTTGAATTTCATTTACTAAATATTCCTGAACTTTAGCAGGTCCTTCAATATTTAAAATATCATTTGGTGTAACAGCTCCTTCAGAAAGTGGCATACCAGCTTTAATAAAGTCATTCTCTTGAACTAGAATTTGATTAGAAAGTTTTATTAAATACTTTTTAACATCTCCTAATTTAGATTCAACTATAATTTCTCTATTACCACGTTTAATTTTTCCAAAAGATACAACTCCATCAATTTGAGAAACAACAGCTGGATTAGAAGGATTACGTGCTTCAAATAATTCTGTTACACGTGGTAAACCTCCTGTAATATCACCAGATCGTCCTGATTTACGAGGAATTTTAACGATTATCATTCCTGATGCAATTTTATCGCCATCTTCAACAATTAAATGCGCACCTACAGGTAGGTTATACGATCTAATTACATTATCATTATCATCTTTCAATAATAATGTAGGAATAGTCTTTTTATTTTTAGATTCAATAATTACTTTTTCTTGGAAACCAGTTTGTTCATCAATTTCTACAAGGTAATTAAGACCTTTTTCAATATTTTCAAACTGAATAGTTCCTGCAAATTCTGAAACAATAACACCGTTAAATGGATCCCATTTACACATAACATCGTTTTTCTTAACTTTTTCTCCATCTGCAATATATACAGTTGAACCATAAGGAATGTTATTTGCACTTAATGTTAATCCAGATTTCTCATCAATAATTTTTACTTCTGATGTTCTAGAAATAACAATATCAATAGGAGTTCCGTCAGAGTCTGTACCTGCAACAGTTCTTAAATCTTCAATTTGAGCTTTACCCGCAAATTTAGAAATTAACTTATTATTTTCTGAAATATTACCTGCAACCCCACCAACGTGGAAAGTTCTTAATGTTAACTGTGTACCTGGTTCTCCAATAGATTGTGCGGCTACAACACCCACAGCTTCTCCAATTTGAACCATTTTATTTGTAGACAAGCTATTTCCATAACACTGTGCACAAATACCTTTTTTAGCTTCACAAGTTAATGCAGAACGAACTTCTACACTATCAACTGCAGAGCTTTCAATTATTTTTGCAATTTCAGGTGTAATTAATTCACCTGAATGTACTAATATTTCTTCAGTAATAGGGTCTGAAACATCATGTAATGATACACGACCTACAATTCTTTCACCTAACGACTCAACTATCTCATCATTCTTTTTAAGTGGTTGAACAACCAATCCTCTTAAAGTACCACAATCGTGTTCGTTTACAATAACATCTTGAGAAACATCAACTAAACGACGTGTTAAATAACCTGCATCGGCAGTTTTCAATGCTGTATCCGCTAAACCTTTACGAGCACCGTGAGTAGAAATAAAGTATTCAAGAATTGATAAACCTTCTTTAAAGTTAGAAAGAATTGGATTTTCAATAATTTCTCCACCACTTGCTGTAGATTTTTTAGGTTTCGCCATTAATCCACGCATACCTGTTAACTGACGAATTTGTTCTTTAGAACCCCTTGCACCAGAATCAAGCATCATAAATACAGAGTTAAACCCTTGTTGATCTTCACGCAAACGTTTCATTGATAGTTCTGTTAAACGGTTGTTTGTAGAACCCCAAATATCAATTACCTGGTTGTAACGCTCTTTATTTGTTAACATACCCATATTATAGTTAGCCATAATATTGTCAACTTGAGCATTTGCAGTTGCAATCATATCAACTTTTTCTGGAGGAATAATAATATCTCCCAAACTAAATGATAAACCACCACGGAATGCAAAACTATATCCCATTGATTTCATATCATCTAAGAATTTTCCAGTAGTAGGAACATCGGTTACTTTTAAAATGTAACCAATAATGTCTCTTAATGATTTTTTATTTAATACTTCATTTACATAACCTGCAGCTTCTGGTACAACTTCATTAAATAAAACTCTACCAACAGTAGTTTCAATAATTTGGTCAACCAAAACTCCTTCATCATCAAAGTCTTTAGTTTTAACTTTAATACTTGCATTTAAGTCTACAGCTTTTTCGTTAAAAGCTATTGTTACTTCTTGCGGAGAGTAAAAAGTTAAACCTTCTCCTTTAATTTTATGTTCTGGAGTAGATTTTCTTTCTTTAGTCATATAATATAAACCAAGTACCATATCCTGAGAAGGAACTGTTACTGGTGCTCCATTTGCTGGATTTAATATATTATGTGATGCTAACATTAATAACTGACACTCTAAAATAGCCTCAGGTCCTAATGGTAAGTGAACCGCCATTTGATCCCCATCAAAATCGGCGTTAAATGCCGTACATACCAATGGGTGTAATTGGATTGCTTTTCCTTCAATTAATTTTGGTTGGAAAGCTTGTATACCCAATCTGTGTAACGTAGGTGCACGGTTTAACATTACAGGATGTCCTTTTAAAACATTCTCTAAGATATCCCATACAACTGGTTCTCTTTTATCTATAATTTTCTTAGCAGATTTTACTGTTTTTACAATACCCCTTTCTATTAATTTTCTAATAACAAAAGGTTTGTACAATTCAGCTGCCATATCTTTTGGCAATCCACATTCGTATAATTTTAATTCTGGTCCAACAACAATTACAGAACGTGCAGAATAATCAACACGTTTACCAAGTAAGTTTTGACGGAAACGTCCTTGCTTACCTTTTAATGAATCTGATAATGATTTTAATGGACGATTAGATTCTGTTTTTACAGCTGAAGATTTACGAGTATTGTCAAATAATGAATCTACAGATTCTTGTAACATACGTTTTTCATTACGTAAAATTACTTCTGGTGCTTTTATTTCAACCAAACGTTTTAAACGATTGTTTCTAATAATTACCCTTCTGTATAAATCATTTAAATCTGATGTTGCAAATCTACCACCATCTAATGGCACTAATGGACGTAATTCTGGTGGTGTTACCGGAATTACTTTCATTATCATCCATTCTGGACGGTTTTCTCTATTTTTATTAGCATCTCTAAAAGATTCAACTACGTTTAATCTTTTTAATGCTTCTGTTTTACGTTGTTTAGATGTTTCTGTGTTTGCTTTATGACGCAATTCATAAGATAATTCGTCTAAATCAATTCTATTAAATAAATCGATTAAACAAGCAGCACCCATTTTAGCGATAAACTTATCTGGGTCACTATCATCTAAATATTGATTTTCAACTGGAAAAGTTTCTAAAATATCTAAATATTCTTCTTCAGTTAAGAAGTCCATTTTTTGCAATGGTTCTCCTTCTGCATTTTTTGCTCCTGCAGGTTGTATTACTACATAACGTTCGTAGTAAATAATCATATCTAACTTTTTAGATGGTAAACCTAAAAGGTATCCCATTTTGTTAGGTAATGATTTAAAGTACCAAATATGAGCTACAGGAACAACTAAATTAATATGTCCTACTCTATCTCTACGTACTTTTTTTTCTGTAACTTCTACACCACAACGGTCACAAACAATACCTTTATAACGAATTCTCTTGTATTTACCACAAGCACATTCATAATCTTTTATAGGTCCAAAAATTCGTTCACAAAACAAACCATCTCTTTCTGGTTTATGCGTACGATAATTTATAGTTTCTGGTTTTAATACTTCTCCGTTTGATTTCTCTAGAATTGCTTCTGGAGATGATAAACCAATTGAAATTTTATTAAACTTTTTTACAGTGTATTTATCAGTTTTTCTTGCCATTTTTTATAGTATTCAGTAATTGGTTGGCAGTATTCAGTATTCAGTCACAGTTTATTAATAACTGAGACTGAATAGTGTTTACTTAAATTATTCTTCTAATCTAACGTCTAATCCAAG
Source organism: Lutibacter sp. A64 (assembly GCF_022429565.1). Taxonomy (NCBI): domain Bacteria; kingdom Pseudomonadati; phylum Bacteroidota; class Flavobacteriia; order Flavobacteriales; family Flavobacteriaceae; genus Lutibacter; species Lutibacter sp. A64. The sequence goes on along the minus strand of NZ_CP092487.1, from coordinate 3,929,886 downwards.
ACCTCTAAGTTCGTGCATTAATACGTTAAATGATTCTGGCAATCCAGGTTCTGGCATAGCATCACCTTTTACAATGGCCTCATACGTCTTAGCTCTACCCATAACATCATCAGATTTTACAGTTAAAATTTCACGTAATGTACTAGAAGCACCATAAGCCTCAAGTGCCCAAACCTCCATCTCACCAAAACGTTGACCTCCAAATTGTGCTTTACCACCTAATGGTTGTTGTGTAATTAATGAGTAAGGACCTATAGAACGTGCGTGCATTTTATCATCAATCATATGACCTAGTTTAATCATATAAATTACACCTACCGTTGCTTTTTGGTCAAAACGTTCTCCTGTACCTCCATCATATAAATATGTATGACCGTATTGTGGTACACCTGCTTTGTCAGTTATTTTAGTAATTTCATCAATACTTGCTCCATCAAATATTGGTGTTGCATATTTGGTTCCTAATTTTTGACCTGCCCAACCTAGAACAGTTTCATAAATTTGACCAATATTCATACGAGAAGGTACACCAAGTGGGTTTAGCACTATATCTACTGGGGTACCATCTTCTAAGAAAGGCATATCTTCTTGACGAACAATACGTGCAACAATACCTTTATTTCCGTGACGACCTGCCATTTTATCACCCACTTTTAACTTACGTTTTTTAGCGATATAAATTTTAGCAAGTTTTAAAATTCCTGCAGGTAATTCATCTCCAACAGAAACAGTAAATTTCTCACGTCTCAGAGCTCCTTGTAAATCATTCACTTTAATTTTATAATTGTGAATTAATTCTGTAACAAGCATATTAATATGATCATCTGTAGTCCAAACACCTTTGGTTAAATAATTAAAGTCTGGAACAGCATTTAACATCTTTAAAGTAAATTTCTTACCCTTTATTAGTATTTCCTCACCAAGGTCATTTAATACACCTTGAGAAGTTTTTCCACTAACTAAAGTAAATAATTTTTCAATAAGAACAGATCTTAAATCTTCTAATTTAGCAGTATATTTACTTTCTAAATTAGCAATACTAACTTTATCTTGAGCTCGTTTAGATTTATCTTTAACAGCTCTTTCAAATAATTTTTTATCAATTACTACCCCCCTTAATGATGGAGAAGCTTTTAAAGATGCATCTTTTACATCACCAGCTTTATCACCAAAGATAGCTCTTAATAATTTTTCTTCAGGAGTAGGGTCTGATTCACCTTTTGGAGTAATTTTACCAATTAAAATATCTCCAGGTTTAACTTCAGCTCCAATTCTAATCATTCCATTCTCATCTAAGTCTTTAGTAGCCTCTTCTGAAACATTAGGAATATCATTAGTTAATTCTTCTGCTCCTAATTTTGTATCTCTAACTTCTAAAGAATACTCATCAATATGGATAGAAGTAAATATATCTTCTTTTACCACTTTTTCAGAAATTACAATCGCATCCTCAAAGTTATACCCTTTCCAAGGCATAAAGGCTACTTTCATATTTCTACCAAGTGCTAATTCTCCTTTTTCTGTTGCATAACCTTCACAAAGTACTTGTCCTTCTTCTACTCTATCTCCTTTTTGAACAATAGGTTTTAGATTAATAGAAGTTCCTTGATTTGTTTTTCTAAATTTAATTAGGTTATATGATTTACTATCACCTTCAAAACTAACCATACGATCTTCATCTGTCTTATCGTATTTAATAGTAATAGTATTTGCATCTACATATTCTACGACTCCTGGCCCTTCAGCATTCATTAAAATACGTGAATCTTTAGCGACTCTTAATTCTAAACCAGTACCAACAATTGGTGACTCTGGTTTTAATAAAGGTACAGCCTGACGCATCATATTCGATCCCATCAATGCTCTATTCGCATCATCATGTTCCAAAAATGGAATTAAAGATGCAGATATAGAAGCTATTTGATTAGGAGCAACATCCATAAAGTTAACCATAGAAGGTTCAACAACCGGATAATCTGCTTCTTCACGAACAATAATTTTTTCATCAGTAAATTTACCAGAATCATCTAAAGGTAAATTTGACTGTGCAAATTTCATTCCTTCCTCTTCTTCAGCACTTAAATATCTAGGTTCTTCAGAAATATTAACATTTCCATCAATAACCTCTCTATATGGAGTTTCAATAAACCCTAAGTTATTTACTTTTGCAAATACTGCTAAAGATGAAATTAAACCAATATTTGGCCCCTCAGGTGTTTCAATTGGACATAAACGCCCGTAATGTGTATAGTGAACATCACGCACCTCAAATCCGGCTCTTTCTCTAGATAAACCTCCAGGTCCTAATGCTGATAATCTACGTTTGTGTGTAATCTCTGCTAATGGATTAGTTTGATCCATAAATTGAGATAACTGATTGGTTCCAAAGAATGAATTAATTACTGATGATAATGTTTTAGCATTAATTAAATCAATAGGTGTAAACACCTCATTATCACGAACATTCATACGTTCACGAATGGTACGAGCCATACGAGATAAACCAACACCAAACTGACTAGCTAATTGTTCACCAACAGTTCTAACACGACGGTTAGATAAGTGGTCAATATCATCTACTTCAGCTTTAGAATTTACCAATTTAATCAAGTTTTTGATTATGGTAATAATATCTAATTTTGTTAAAACTTTTTGATTTATATCTTCGTTTAGACCAAGTTTTTTATTCATTCTGTAACGTCCAACTTCACCTAAGTTATAACGTTGTTCAGAAAAGAATAGTTTATCTATAATACCTTTCGCAGTTTCAAAATCTGGCGGTTCAGCATTACGTAATTGTCTGTATATATGTTCAACAGCTTCTTTTTCAGAGTTTGTTGGATCTTTTTGTAGCGTGTTATGAATAATTGCATAATCTGCCATTTCATTATCTTCTTTATGAAGTAAAATGGTTCTAGCTCCAGACTCTATAATTTCTTCTATTTGTTCTTTTTCTAAAATTGTATCTCTATCTAATACAATTTCATTTCTTTCAATAGAAACAACCTCTCCTGTATCTTCATCAACAAAGTCTTCAAACCAAGTTTTTAATACACGTGCAGCTAATTTTCTACCTAATACTTTTTTTAGACCGCTTTTAGAAACTTTAATTTCTTCAGCAAGATCAAAAATTTCAAGAATATCTTTATCTCTTTCGTAACCAATTGCTCTAAACAATGTAGTTACTGGTAATTTTTTCTTTCTATCAATATAAGCATACATTACTTGATTGATATCAGTTGCAAACTCTATCCAAGAACCTTTAAAAGGAATTACTCTTGCAGAATATAATTTTGTTCCGTTTGCGTGGAATGATTGTCCAAAGAATACTCCAGGAGAACGGTGTAATTGAGAAACTACAACTCTTTCAGCTCCATTAATAACAAAAGTACCACTATTTGTCATATAAGGAATTGTACCTAAATACACATCTTGAACAATAGTTTCAAAATCTTCATGTTCAGGATCTGTACAGTACAACTTTAAGCGTGCTTTTAAAGGCACACAATAAGTAAGACCTCTCTCTATACATTCTTGAATAGAATATCGAGGAGGATCTACAAAGTAATCTATAAACTCTAACACAAATTGGTTACGAGTATCTGTAATTGGGAAGTTGTCAAGGAAGGTTTTATATAAGCCTTCGGTACTTCGTTCGTCAGCTTTAGTTTTTAATTGGAAAAAATCTTGAAACGATTTAACCTGAATATCTAAAAAATCTGGATATTCAGTTACCAATTTAGCTGATGCAAAGTTTATTCTTTCGGTGAAATTTTTTGATGCCAATGGACAAAAACTTTAAGTTAAAAAACTATTAAAATATAAGAACGAATATATACGCAAAATGGTTTAGGTCTTAGGATTGCCCCAGACCTAAACCTTAAATTGTTTTAGCTGTTGTTAGCTTATTTAAGCTCAACCTCTGCTCCAGCTTCTTCTAATGATGCTTTTAATGCTTCAGCTTCTTCTTTAGAAACACCTTCTTTTACTGGTGCTGGTGCGCTATCTACAACACCTTTAGCTTCTTTTAATCCTAAACCAGTTAATTCTTTAACTAGTTTTACAACTGCTAATTTAGAACCACCTGCTGCTTTTAAAATTACATCAAATTCAGTTTGAGCTTCTTCTTCTGCTGCTCCACCTGCTGCTGGACCTGCTACTGCAACTGCTGCTGCAGCTGGCTCAATACCATACTCGTCTTTTAAAATATTAGCTAACTCGTTTACTTCTTTTACTGTTAAGTTAACAAGTTGTTCTGCGAAATCTTTTAAATCTGCCATTTCTCTTTGTTTAATTTTTATTATATTAGTTTATTAGTGCGCTTATTCTTTTTCTGATAATGTCTTAATTATACCAGATAATTTTGTGCCACCTGACTGTAATGCTGAAATAACATTTTTAGCTGGTGATTGTAAAATCGTAACGATTTCTCCAATAACTTCTTCTTTAGATTTAATGCTAACTAAAGTTTCTAATTGGTCATCACCAACATAAATAGCTTCAGCAACATAAGCTCCTTTTAATAAAGGCTTATCAGATTTTTTACGAAATTCTTTTATTAATTTTGCTGGTGCATTACCAGTATCAGATAACATAATTGAAGTATTCCCTTTTAATACTGAAGGTAATTCTCCAAAATCTTTATCCGATTTCATCATTGCTTTTTCTAGCAATGTATTTTTAACAACTGCAAGTTTTATATTTGCTTTAAAACAAGCTCTACGTAAATTAGAGGTGTCTAAAGCATTTAAACCTGAGATATCTGCTAAATAAATAACATTTTGATCAGTTAACTTTGTTGTTATAGCATCTATCACTTGTGATTTTTCTTCTCTAGTCATAATTTCTATTTTTTAACTATTAACTGATTTCGTATCAATACTTATACCTGGACTCATAGTACTAGACATATAAATGCTTTTAACATAAGTTCCTTTAGCAGCTGTTGGTTTTAACTTTACCAAAGTTTGAATTAATTCACTAGCATTTTCTGCAATTTTATCTGCAGAAAACGATGCTTTAGCTATAGCAGCATGAACAATCCCTGTTTTTTCAACTTTAAAGTCAATTTTACCAGCTTTAACTTCAGTAACAGCTTTCGCTACATCCATTGTTACTGTACCTGTTTTAGGGTTTGGCATTAAACCTCTAGGTCCTAAAATTCGACCTAATGGACCTAATTTTCCCATAACACTAGGCATAGTGATTATAACATCAACATCTGTCCAACCTTCTTTAATTTTTTGAAGGTATTCATCTAATCCAACATAATCTGCACCTGCTTCCTTAGCATCTGCTTCTTTATCTGGAGTTACTAATGCTAAAACTTTAACATCTTTACCGGTTCCGTGAGGTAATGTTACTACCCCTCTAACCATTTGATTTGCTTTACGAGGATCAACTCCTAATCTAACAGCTAAATCAATAGATGCATCAAAATTTACATTAGTAATTTCTTTTACTAAAGCAGAAGCATCTTTTAAACTGTAAGTTTGAGTTTTATCAACCTTAGCTTCAGCTTCTTTTTGCTTTTTAGTTAATTTTGCCATTTTTTAATAACTGTTTTATTGTTTTACAGGAGCTTCTCCTTTTACCCTAATTCCCATTGAACGTGCTGTACCTGCCATCATAAGCATAGCTGACTCTACAGTAAATGCATTTAAATCTACCATTTTATCTTCAGCAATTGTTTTCAATTGATCCCAAGTAACTGTAGCTACTTTATTTCTATTTGGTTCAGCTGAACCTTTTTTAACTTTAGCTGCTTCTAAAATTTGCACTGCTGCTGGTGGAGTTTTTATAACAAAATCGAAAGATTTATCCTTATATACAGTAATTGCAACAGGTAAAACTTTTCCTTGTTTTTCTTGAGTTCTAGCATTAAATTGCTTACAGAACTCCATAATATTAACTCCGGCAGCCCCTAAAGCAGGTCCAACAGGTGGTGATGGATTTGCTGCACCTCCACGAACTTGTAATTTTACTACTTTACTAACTTCTTTTGCCATTTTTAAATCTTAAATTAGATATTACATAAATTGGAAGCTAATGTAACATCGTAAATTATATGTAACTATTATGAAATTTTATCAACCTGCATATAACTTAACTCTAATGGTGTTTTTCTTCCGAAAATTTTAACCATTACTTCTAGTTTACGCTTTTCTTCATTTATCTTTTCTATTGTACCGTCAAAACCATTAAATGGACCATCGATTACTTTAACAGTTTCACCAACTACATAAGGAATTGCAACATTATCGTTTTGTACAGATAATTCATCGACTTTACCTAGCATTCGGTTTATTTCTGATTTTCGCATAGGTACAGGATCTCCTCCTTTTACTTCACCTAAAAAACCTATTACACCTGTAATAGATTTAATAACATGTGGTAATTCTCCACTTAAGTTAGCTTCAATCATTACATAACCAGGAAAATAAACACGTTCTTTGTTAATTTTTTTCCCATTACGTACTTGAATTACTTTTTCTGTAGGTACTAGAACTCTATCAACATAATCAGTCATTCCTAAACGTGCAATCTCATTCTCTATATAAGATTTCACTTTATTCTCTTGCCCACCAATAGCCCTTACAACATACCATTTTTTCACAGAATCAGCCATAACTTAATTATTAAAATAATTTAAAATACTCAGTTAAACCTGTTTGGAAGAATTTATCTACTAAAAATACAGCCAAGGCAAATATAATTGTAAAAATCGCAACAATCACTGTAGATTTCTGAGCTTCTTCCCAGGAAATCCAAGAGACTTTATTGCGTAACTCTTCAAATGAGTCTTTTATATAATTAACTAAATTCATTTTTTATTTTTTTGCACGGGCGGAGAGGCTCGAACTCCCGACACCTGGTTTTGGAGACCAGTGCTCTACCAACTGAGCTACGCCCGTAAAGAAAGGTGCTTCGTTAAAAGAAGCACCTTATATTTTTATTTAGATAATGATTAGTCTAACATTTCTGTTACCTGACCAGCACCTACTGTTCTACCTCCTTCACGAATTGCAAAACGTAAACCTACGTTTAATGCAATTGGTTGGTGTAATTCAACAGTTATTGTTAAGTTATCTCCTGGCATTACCATCTCAACCCCTTCAGGTAAGTTAATTGTACCTGTTACATCAGTTGTACGTACGTAAAACTGTGGACGATAGTTATTGTGGAATGGTGTGTGACGACCACCCTCTTCTTTCTTCAAGATATAAACCTCTGCTTTAAAGTTAGCGTGAGGAGTTACTGAGCCTGGTTTACAAATTACCATACCTCTTTTAATATCTTCTTTAGCGATACCTCTTAATAAAATACCTACGTTATCACCAGCTTCACCTCTATCTAATATTTTACGGAACATTTCAACTCCAGTAATAGTAGAAGTTAATTTTTCAGCACCCATACCAATAATATCAACAGCATCACTTGTATTAGCAACACCTGTCTCAATACGTCCAGTTGCTACAGTACCACGACCAGTAATTGAGAATACATCTTCAATAGGCATTAAGAAATCTTTATCAACATCACGCTTTGGTAACTCAATCCAAGTATCAACGGCATCCATTAATTCCATAATTTTCTCCATCCATTTTGGTTCAAGATTTAATCCACCTAAAGCAGAACCTTGAATTACAGGAGTATTATCACCATCATAGTCATAGAAAGATAATAAATCTCTAATTTCCATTTCTACTAATTCTAATAATTCCTCATCATCAACCATATCCACCTTATTCATGAATACAACTAATCTTGGAATACCTACCTGACGACCTAATAAGATGTGCTCTCTTGTTTGAGGCATTGGTCCATCTGTTGCAGCTACTACGATAATTGCACCGTCCATTTGAGCAGCACCTGTTACCATGTTTTTTACGTAATCCGCGTGACCTGGACAGTCAACGTGAGCATAGTGACGAGTTGCCGTTTGATACTCAACGTGTGCAGTATTAATTGTAATACCTCTTTCTTTTTCTTCAGGAGCGTTATCGATTTGATCGAAATCTTTTACTTCAGAAAGTCCTTTCTCTGCTAATACAACAGTAATAGCAGCTGTTAAGGTTGTTTTACCGTGATCAACGTGTCCAATAGTACCAATGTTTAAGTGTGCTTTTGAACGATCGAAAGTTTCTTTAGCCATAATTATTAATTTTTAAATCTTAGTTATATATAGTGTTAAATTCAATTCATTTTATTGAGCCAATGACGGGAATTGAACCCGTGACCTCTTCCTTACCAAGGAAACGCTCTACCCCTGAGCTACACCGGCCAAAAAAAATAGAGCGAGAGACCGGGCTCGAACCGGCGACAGTCAGCTTGGAAGGCTGAAGCTCTACCAACTGAGCTACTCTCGCAATAATTTTTATCCAATTCATCATTGGGTAATATTTTAATTCCAATTTATTGTGGTGAGAGAAGGATTCGAACCTTCGAAGCTTGCGCAGCAGATTTACAGTCTGCCCTCGTTGGCCACTTGAGTATCTCACCAGTATTTTCAAAGATCATTGTCAAAAAAATTGACAAATTTTAAAATTTCTCTTTTACAATAATAATTTAAAATCTTATTCTCAATATTTGAGCCGATGGAGGGACTCGAACCCACGACCTGCTGATTACAAATCAGCTGCTCTAGCCAGCTGAGCTACATCGGCTTTTTACTCCATAAAAGAAGTCCGCTATTTCTAACGGACTGCAAATGTATTAAATTTTAGTTTTAAACAAAACTTTTTAAAGTTTTTTTTTAAATTATTTTGATCTTATTTTTTCTTTCTTTTGTGTAAGCTTTCGTTTTAATGAATCTACAGCCAACATAACACCTTCCTCAAATGTTTTACATTGCTTTTTAACTATAAGATCGTTCCCCGGAATATTTAATTTTACATCTACATTTTTATTTTCTTTTTCACTTGTTTGATGTACTTTTAAATACACTTCTGAATCTACAATTTTATCGTAGTATTTTTCTAAACCACTAATTTTCTTCTCTACAAAAACAATAAGTTCTTTATCCGCATTAAAATTAACTGACTGTACGTTTACTTTCATAAATTTATTTTTTTTGGCTCCTTGGGTGAGCTTGATTATACACTTCTTTTAATTTACCCAAACTACTGTGGGTATAAACTTGTGTTGACGCTAAACTTGAATGCCCAAGTAATTCTTTAACAGCGTTTAAATCTGCACCTTCATTTAATAAGTGTGTTGCAAAAGAGTGCCTAATTACATGTGGACTCTTTTTCACTTTTGATGATACAGTACTAAAATAATTATTTATAATTCTATATACAAGTGTATCGTATATTATTTTACCTTTTTTTGTAATAAATAAATAAGGCAATTCACAATTAATCTTATTTCTATAATTAAGGTAATCTTTTAACGAGGCTTGTACTGTTTTTAATAACGGAATATACCGTTCTTTATTTCTTTTTCCTAATACTTTAATTGTTTCATTATTAAAATCAATCGCTTCAATTTTTATATGAATTAATTCACTTCTTCTAATACCTGTCGAATAAAATAATTCAACAATTAATTTATTTCTAACAGATTCAAAATCTTCAGTTTCATTTTTTAAATCTAGCACCTGCTTTATTTCTTTTTTAGAAAAAGGAATCTGCACTTGTTTTGAAGTTTTTAAAGCTTGGTGTTTTGCTAACGGATTTACTTTAATTTGTTTTGCTTTTTGAAGAAATTTAAAGTACGATTTTAAAGAAGACACCTTTCTATTAACACTACGGTTACTAATACCTGAATTTACTAAACCAACTATCCAACTTCTAATTTGTGAATAGTTTATTTCTAATATATCAACCTCTCCATAATTAGCACTGTAAAATTCAAAAAAATCATTTAAATCTTTTTTATACGCAATTATAGTATGATTACTATACTTTTTCTCTATTAGTAAATAATTTAAAAAGGATTTTGTAGGCATAAAAAAAACCGTTAGAAAACAAACATACAAATTGTAAATTGTTTTTACTAACGGTTTTTATTTTTTGGCTAATAATTAACCTTGCTCTTCGTTTGTTCTTAATTTTTGAACATATTGAGCTTTTATGTTTTGCGCACGTTTTACAACTGATGGCTTATTGAATTGTTTACGATTACGTAAATTTTTCATTGTTTTAGTACGATCAAATTTTCTTTTATAACGTTTTAACGCTCTATCAATATTTTCTCCGTCTTTAACTGGTATGATTAACATATTTTAGCACCTCCTTTCAAGTCGTTCTCTTTTAAATTTAAGGTTGCAAATATATAATTTTAATTTGAAAAATTGGATTTTAAGAATTAAAAAATTAAAATCTATAGTTTTAACTTAAAATAATCGTCTTTTTTTAGCTAAATCACTTAATTCCAATCCTTTTCTACAATGTTTATTTTACGTAAAAAAACAAAAAAATTATGTTGCTGGTTTATATTCTTTCTTGTCAATTATCATTTTTGCAAATTAGAGGACTATTTTCGCAAAAATAATATCAAAAACCTACGTTGCCGGTTTATACTCTTTCTTATCAATTATCATTTTTGCGATAATTTCTCTCAAAATTTCAGAAGTGCCACCACCAATTGGACCTAACCTACTATCTCTTAAAAGTCGTGCCATTGGATAATCTTCCATATAACCATAACCTCCTAACAACTGTAAACATTGATAAATAACTTCATCTGCTATTTTTGTTGCCATTAGTTTAGACATACTTGCTTCTTTCACCACATAATCTCCTTTATCCATTCTAGAAACAATAGAATAGTTAAATTCTTTACACATTTCAACTTCACTTGCCATATCTGCAACTTTATGTCTTAGTGCCTGAAATTGATCTATTGTTTTTCCAAAAGCTTTTCTTTCAGACATATATTGTATTGCATAGTTTAATGCAAATTCTGCTCTCGCATGAGCATTAATACCCATTATAAGTCTTTCTGAAGCAAAATGTTGCATTATATAAGAAAACCCCTTATTTTCTTTTCCTAATAAATTTTCTTCAGGAACAATTACATTATCAAATGCTATTTCAGCTGTATCTGAAGCTTTCCAACCTAATTTTTCAAGATTTGTAGCTGAAATTCCTTTAGTTTCTCTATCAACAACAAAAATACTCATTCCTTTATTACCTAATTCTGGACTTGTTTTTGCAGCTACAACTAAATAATCGGAAAAAACACCATTTGTTATAAATGTTTTAGAACCATTAATTATATAATTAGTCCCATTTTTAGATGCAATTGTTCGCATACCAGCAACATCTGACCCCCCAAATGGTTCAGAAACACAAAGACACCCAATTTTCTCACCATCTATACTAGGTACCAAATATTTTTCTTTTATTTCTTTACTTCCTTCAGCGTTTAAATGAGTCATTGCTAAATAAGTATGCGCCCACATGGCAGCTGCAAACCCACCTGAATTTACTTTTTGTAATTCTTCTAAGAATATAACGGTATAAAAAAGATCTAGATTTAAACCTCCATATTCTTCAGGAGCATTCAATCCAAAATACCCCATTTCTCCAAATTTTTTCCAAATTCGCCTATCTATAAAACCTTGTTTTTCCCATTTATTAACATACGGAACTACTTCTTTTAGTAGAAAATCTCGAAAACTTTGTCGAAACGACTCGTGTTCTTCAGTAAAGTACATGTTGTTCATTTAAAGATAGACTATTTTGATTATAATTTTATTCAGCCACCAAATATAAGCTTATTCTATTAAATTTTTCCAAAGGGAAACCATCAATTTTTTTTAATTCTTCTAACGATTGAATTTCAGCGACCTCATCTCTGTAATTAAATATTTTCTTAGTAAGCTCGTAATCAACATATACAATTGCTAAAACTTCTTTAAATGAAGCTGTATTTACGTTTATCTTTTTTATTGTTGGTTTTGATAAAATTTTATAATATTCCAATGCTTTATCTGCAACTTCCTTATCTAAATAATAAACTTCATAAAGCTGATCGCTATAAGTAAAGCCTTGTAATTTCTCTCTATAATTAAGTATTCTTGTAGCCGTTTTCTCTCCTATTCCTCTAATTTTAATTAAATCTTCGACTGTAACCAAATTTAAATCTTTTACAGTTATTTGTTGTTTTGTTGGTTGCATAAAATTAGTATTGGGTTTATTATCTTTAGCAGTTGCCCAATCTGGAAATTTAAAATATGGACTTATTTTACTTAATAAGCTGTCGTTTATTTTAGTTACATTTTTAAAATCTTGAATTGAATTTATAAATTTCCCTGTTTTTCTAAAAGAAAGTAACCTATCTATCTCTTCTGCACTCATACCTAACTGATACCCCTTAAAATCTGTAATATAATTAGGGTTAAAAGGATAAATTTTAGGTTTATTTTGTTCTAGCTTAATTTTTAATAAAGAATCTTGTTCTTTTTTAAAAGTTTCAATTTGCTTTTGAGAAAGATCAGCTGATTCACTTAATGGAAAATCTACTAAAAAGAAACCTATTTGCAGTAATACTATAATCAATAATAAAAAGAAAACCCCATTTCTTTGGCTTTTGTTGTAATTAAAATGGGATTTAATATTTTTCATTTATTCATTAATTTTTTTTCCGCCCTATAGCAGAAAGATATTTATTTAATTCAACTTTTACTTTTGGAGCTAATAGCAATAAACCAATTAAATTAGGAAATACCATTGCAAAAATCATTGCGTCAGAAAACTCAATTACAGACCCTAAACTTGAAGATGCTCCAATTACTACAAAGATTAAAAATAATGTTTTATAAGAAATATCTACAAATTTACTTTTTCCAAACAAATATTTCCAACCTTGAATTCCATAATAAGACCAAGATAACATTGTAGAAAAAGCAAAAAGAATAACTGCTATAGTTAATAATATAGAAAAATTAGGAATTGCTGAATCAAATGCTATTGATGTTAAGTCAACACCTCCTAAATGTTCTCCAGAGCCATTCATAATAACATTACCTCCTTTATCTAAGTTAGAATACTCAAACAAATTACTTTTTAAATTAGTAACAACAATCACCAAAGCAGTCATAGTACAAATAATCACTGTATCTACAAATGGTCCAATAGAAGCTACAATCCCTTCACTTGCTGGAAATTTAGTTTTAACTGCGGCGTGAGCAATAGATGCAGAACCTACACCAGCTTCATTTGAAAAAGCAGCTCTCTGAAAACCAACAATCATTACCCCTATAATACCTCCAACAACAGAAGTACTAGTAAAAGCGCCTTCCCATATTTGAACCATTGCGTCAGGAATTATAGTAAAATTCATTACTAAAATTACTAAAGCAGCTCCAACAAACATAATCCCCATAAAAGGAACTACTCTTTCTGTTACTTGACCTATTCTTTTAATTCCACCTATAATTACAATACCAACTAATACAGCCATTAAAATACCAAATAAAAACCCAGAATCTAGTCCAAAAAGTAATTTAAACTGCGCTGCTGCTTGATTGGCTTGAAACATATTTCCACCTCCAAAAGAACCTCCAATTACAAAAACAGCATACATTGCCGCTAAAACCTTTCCAAGACCTGCTAATTTTTTTTCTTTTAAACCTTTTTTAAGGTAATACATAGGACCTCCATATATTTTTCCATCTTCTCCAACTTCTCTATACTTAACCCCTAAAGTAGCTTCAACTAATTTTGTAGACATTCCAATAAAACCTGCTAAAATCATCCAAATAGTAGCTCCAGGCCCTCCAATAGCAATTGCAACTGCAACACCGGCAATATTCCCTAAACCTACTGTTGCTGAAAGCGCCGCTGTTAACGCTTGAAAATGAGTAACTTCACCCACAACACCTTCTACTTGAACACTTTCAAACACATCTCCTCCTGGCGTAGGATCTCCTGCTACTTCATCTACTGAATGATGATCTATTTTATCATATTTTCCCTGTGCTGCACTTATTGCAACACCCATTAAGGTAATATTTGCAAATTTAAAATATAACGTAAAGAATAAAGCACCTAGCAATAATATTATTATTACTATTGGAACATCAATACCTACAATTGAAACTGGATAAAAAACCACTGAGCTAACAGCGTCTGCAAAAGGTTTAAATTTTGCTTCTATTTTTTCATCAATAGACATTTCATTTGCAAATGTTAAAAAGGGTGCTAATATAAATAATAGCGACAAGTACTTATTCTTCATAATTTATTTCATTTTTAAAAATCGTTGCAATATCCATAAAAAATGAGGTTACTACAAGTTTTTAACAATTAAAAAGAATATTTAATACCAATCTAAATAATATACTAAAAAAAAATTAAGAGCTTAAAACAGCTTTCTTAGCTTTAATATTTGTTCTTTATTTCCTAACACAATTAAAAATGTATTTTTCTCTAATTTTGTATTTGAATCTGGGTTGATTATGTATTCATTTTTTTGTGTTTTAAAACCAATAACATTACAACCTGTTTTTTTTCTTAAATCTAAATCTAAAATAGTTTTTAAAATATATTTTGAAGGCAATTCGTTTACAGAAACTTCTTCTAAATTAGCCTCCACATCACCTGTAACTGTTAACCTGTTTACAAATTCAATTAAATCTGGCGTTACCACTAAAGATGCCATATGAGCACCTCCTAATTTGTCTGGCATAATAACATTTGTAGCTCCTGCAAATTTTAATTTTCCATAAGAAGATTCATTTGAAGCTCTACTAATAATTGTAAAATCCTTATTAAATTGTCGTGCCGATAAAACAACAAATAAATTATCAGCATCAGAAGGTAAAGCTGTAATTAAACTTTTAGCCCTATCAAGCCCAAGTTTAGCTAAATCTTCATCGTTTGTAGCGTCTCCTTCAATAAATAATATATTATCTTTTTCTAATTCAGCAATTTCATTTACCCGCTTTTCTATAACAACACAAGGCTGATTAAATTGAATTAACTTTGCAACTGCTTGTTTTCCATTTCGTCCGTAACCACAAACAACAGTATGATTTTTTAAATTCTGAATTTTTTGTTGCACTTTTTTATGTTTTAAACGTTCAAATATTTTTCCATTTGCCAAATATTCCGTTAAAGCCGTTACTGTATATCCGTAAACAACAATACTTATTAAAATTAAAAATATAGTAAAAAGCTTTTCATTATAATTAAGTGGATGAATTTCTCCAAATCCAACGGTGGTCATTGTTATAATTGTCATATACAGCGAATCGATAAAACTATCGCCAGAAATAAACATATAACCAGTTACCCCTATAGCAATTACAACAAGTAATAACCCTATTGAAATAACTAATTTTGACCTACTATCCATCGTGTTTTATAAATCGAATACAGAGCTTCTTTTTGTATAAATTAAATCTTTTAAACGCAGTAAAAATGCCAAGGTTAAGTATATTCCAAATGAAAAACCTAAGGTTACAAAGGAAATATAAATAAAAAACAAACGCACACTAGACACGTTCATCCCTAAACGATCTGCAAATCTAGATGAAACTGCAAAACCATGTTTTTCAAAAAAAAGCCTTATAGAATTAATCAAGTTCAAAAGTTAAATATTTTAACGCAATATACTAATTTTCAAAATAAGATGAACTACTACATGAAAATTGTGATTACATTTTTTTAACTTTGCCACTTTCCAAAAATCTAATGATAAAACAAGAAGAATATATTGAAGTTTTAGGAGCACGTGTCCATAATTTAAAAAATATTGATGTTCGTATTCCAAGAGAAAAGTTAGTAGTTATAACTGGTTTAAGTGGTAGCGGAAAATCATCATTAGCTTTTGACACTATTTATGCTGAAGGACAAAGAAGGTATATTGAAACCTTTTCGGCCTATGCAAGACAGTTTTTAGGCGGATTAGAACGTCCGGATGTTGATAAAATTGATGGACTTTCACCCGTAATTTCTATTGAACAAAAAACTACCAATAAAAGTCCACGATCTACAGTTGGAACAATTACTGAGATTTACGATTTTTTACGATTATTATTTGCCCGTGCTGCAGATGCATATAGCTATAATACCAATAAAAAAATGGTAAGCTATAGCGACGAACAGATAAAAGAATTGATTCTGTCTGATTTTAACGAAAAAAAAGTTGCAATTCTAGCTCCAGTTATAAAATCTAGAAAAGGACATTACAGAGAATTATTTGAACAAATTGCCAAACAAGGTTTTGTAAAAGTACGGGTTGATGGAGAAATTAGAGATATTGAAAAAGGTATGCGACTCGACAGGTACAAAACACATGATATTGAAATTGTAATTGACCGCCTATTAATAAATAGCTCTTCAGAAAAAAGATTAGAAGAAACAATTACAACAGCACTATATTCTGGAGAAAATGTATTGATGGTTTTAGAACACAACACAGATATACCTCGCTATTTCAGCCGTGAATTAATGTGTCCAGAAACCGGAATTTCATATCCAAATCCAGAACCAAATTCATTTTCGTTTAATTCTCCAAAAGGAGCTTGTCCAAAATGCAACGGACTGGGTAGAATTAATAAAGTTAATATTAAAAAAATAATTCCAGACACAAGCATTTCTATTAAAAATGGAGGAATTGCCCCTATTGGCGAGCAAAAAAACAGTTGGATTTTTAAACAATTACAACTTATTGCAGAACGTTATAAATTTCAATTAACCGATCCAATTTCTAAAATTCCAAAAGAAGCTCTAGAGGTTATTTTAAATGGCGGTAATGAAAAGTTTGAAATTGCTTCTAAAACAATGGGAATTACCCGTAATTATGAAATTGATTTTGAAGGTATTCTCAACTTTATTGAAAACCAATACAAAGCAAGCGATTCTACCTCAATAAAACGTTGGGCAAA
Organism: Lutibacter sp. A64; assembly: GCF_022429565.1. Lineage (NCBI taxonomy): Bacteria > Pseudomonadati > Bacteroidota > Flavobacteriia > Flavobacteriales > Flavobacteriaceae > Lutibacter > Lutibacter sp. A64. The sequence continues at coordinate 3,913,043 of NZ_CP092487.1, read as the reverse complement.
AGATTTTATGGATGAAATTGATTGTGATTCCTGCCATGCAAATCGCCTTAAAAAAGAAGCTTTATATTTTAAAATAAATAATAAAAATATTTCAGAATTAGCACAACTCGACATTTCTGAACTGGCAATATGGTTTTCTAATATTGAAGAAAAACTATCTAAAAAACAGCTAAAAATAGCCTCAGAAATATTAAAAGAAATTAGAACTCGTATTCAATTTTTATTAGACGTTGGCCTAGATTATTTAGCCTTAGATAGAAGCTCAAAATCACTTTCTGGAGGAGAAGCTCAACGCATTAGACTAGCAACACAAATTGGTTCTCAATTGGTTGGTGTACTCTATATTTTAGACGAACCAAGCATAGGTTTACACCAAAGAGATAACGAAAAACTAATTAAATCTCTAATAAACTTAAGAGATGTTGGTAACTCAGTTATTGTTGTTGAACACGATAAAGACATGATAGAACATGCCGATTTTGTTCTAGATATTGGCCCTGGAGCAGGTGTACACGGCGGAGAAATTGTTAGCCAAGGAACTTTTAAAGAATTAAAACAACAGCACACCTTAACAGCAGATTATTTAAATGAAACTAAAAAAATTGAAATTCCTAAAAAAAGAAGAAAAGGAAATGGTAAAACAATTTCGTTAAAAGGAGCAACAGGAAACAATCTAAAAAACGTTTCTGTAGATTTCCCTCTTGGAAAATTAATTTGTGTTACAGGAGTTTCTGGAAGTGGAAAATCAACCTTAATTAACGAAACTTTATACCCAATTTTAAACAAACATATTTATAGAGGTGTAAAAAAACCAATGCCATACAAATCTATAAAAGGATTAGAACATATAGATAAAGTTATAGACATAGACCAATCTCCAATTGGTAGAACCCCACGCTCCAACCCTGCTACCTACACCGGTGTTTTTAGCGAAATAAGAAGTTTATATGCAAAAACTAACGAAGCTTCAATTAGAGGTTACAAACCTGGAAGGTTTTCATTTAATGTAAAAGGCGGACGTTGCGAAACCTGCCAAGGTGGTGGTGTTAGAGTTATTGAAATGAATTTTTTACCAGACGTTCATGTAGAGTGCGAAACCTGCCAAGGCAAACGTTTCAACCGAGAAACTTTAGAAATTAGATACAAAGGTAAATCTATTTCAGATGTGTTAAATATGACCATTGAAGATGCTGTTGTATTTTTTGAAAACATACCAAAAATTCATAGAAAATTAAAAACCATAAACGATGTTGGTCTAGGATATATTACTCTAGGTCAACAATCTACCACACTTTCTGGAGGTGAAGCTCAACGTATAAAATTAGCTGCAGAATTATCTAAAAGAGATACTGGAAATACATTTTATATTTTAGACGAACCTACAACTGGACTCCATTTTGAAGACATTAGAGTACTTATGGAAGTTTTAAATAAACTCACCAACAAAGGAAATACAATACTTGTTATTGAACACAATATGGATGTTATTAAATTAGCAGATTACATTATAGATATAGGTATGGAGGGCGGAAAAAATGGCGGTCAATTACTTTGCTGCGGTACACCCGAAGAAATTAGCACGAATAAAAAAAGCTATACTGCTAAATTCTTAAAAAAAGAATTACATTAGTCAACTAACTTTTTTAAACTTATATTTAGCAACTTAAAAAATTATTAGAAGTTTATGATTACAAATGAAGACAGAAAAATAAGAGAAAAATTTGAACAAAAAACCTGGAATGAAATAAAAACCAACGATTCTTGGGCTATATTTAAAATTATGGCTGAATTTGTAGAAGGTTACGAACGTTTAAGTAAAATTGGACCTTGTGTAAGCATTTTTGGTTCTGCACGTACAAAACCAGATAATAAATACTATAAATTAGCAGAAAGTATTGCATTTCATTTAACTCAAAGTGGTTATGGAGTTATTACTGGTGGTGGACCTGGAATTATGGAAGCTGGTAATAAAGGTGCTGCTAGAGGTAGAGGAACATCGGTTGGATTAAATATTGAATTACCCTTTGAACAACACGACAATCCTTATATAGATTCTGATAAAAGTTTAGATTTCGATTACTTCTTTGTACGCAAAGTAATGTTTGTAAAATACTCTCAAGGTTTTGTAGTAATGCCTGGTGGATTTGGAACTATGGACGAATTATTTGAGGCAATCACATTAATTCAAACAAAAAAAATTGGTAAATTTCCTATAGTTTTAGTCGGCACTAAATTTTGGTCCGGATTACTTGAATGGATTAAAAACACCTTACTTGAAGAAGGAAATATAAGCCCTAAAGACCTTGATTTAATATCTATAGTAGACACAAAAGAAGAAGTTTTAGATGTTATAGACACATTCTACAAAAAATACAGTTTAAGCCCTAATTTTTAAACCCTTACAAACCCTTGAAAAAGTTAGCATATTGTATTTGTACTGTTTCTTTTATTTGTTTGAGCAAACTTTTTGCTCAAACAAATAAAATAACTATGTATGCTACTTTATACCCAGAAACAAACGAAATTAAAATACAACAAGAAACTACTTTTTACAACAAAACCGATAGTATTTTAAATGAAGTTTACTTTCATAATTGGCCAAACGCCTATAAAGACAAACAAACTCCTTTAGCAAAACGTTTTATTGAAAATTATTCTAAAACATTTCATTTTGCTAACGATAAACTTAGAGGAAACACCAGCATAAGCGGAATTTCTATCAATTTTGAATCTACAAGCTTTGAAATTACCAAAGAAAATCCAGATATTTTAAAAGTAAACTTAAACGAAGCGCTAAAACCTAATGATTCCGTTAAAATAGCCGCAACATATTTGGTGAAAATTCCGAATGATAAATTTACAAAATATGGTGAAGATGAATTTGAATACAATTTAAAATACTGGTATTTAGCACCCGCTATTTTCGATAAAAAATGGAAACTATACAACAATTTAGATATAGACGACCTTTATATAGATTATACCGATTATAATATTAGCCTAAAAGTACCAAAAGAATATAATGTAAACACCGACTTAAATGCCGACTATTTTATAAAAGACAGCATAAAAAACTATGACTTATACGGTAAAAGCAGACTCGACATCTCTTTAAATATTACAAAAACAACCAATTTTAAAGAATATAATTTTGATGATAAAACCTTTATCACAAACCTATCATCTGATGATTTAAGCGACGAAGTTAAAACAAGCATCCTAAAAAGAGAATTCTATTTTATTCAAACATTTTTAGGAAAATACCCACACGATAAAATATTTTTAAACAAAATAGAATACGACAAAAATCCAGTATATGGTTTTAACCAGTTACCGTCATTTTTAGCAGCTTACAACAATGCTTTTGAATGGGATATAAAATTATTTAAAATACTTTCAAAAAAATATATAGATCAATTATTTTTATTCAACAACAGAGAAGATTACTGGCTAGCAGATGGTTTACACGCTTATTTAATGATTAAATATGTTGAAAAATATTATCCTGAAATTAAAGCTATTGGTAATATTTCTAAACTTTGGGGTATTAAAAGCTTTAGTATTGCAAAGTTAGACTTTAACGAAAAATACCATTTTATATATCAATTTGCTGCTCGTAAAAACCTAGATCAAGCTTTAACAACACAAGCAGATTCCCTATCTAATTTCAATAGAAAAATAGCAAATAAATACAAAGCAGGACTTGGCTTAAAATATTTAGAAAGTTATATTGAAGATTATGATATTCAATCATCAATCTTCGAATTTTGTTTTACAAATTCTGGTAAAAAAATTAATAGTAACGATTATTTAGACTACTTAAAATCTAAAACCACAAAAGATCTTTCGTGGTTTGAAAACGATTACCTTAAAACTAATAAAAAAATTGACTATACAATTAAAAATATAACAGATAAGAATGACTCTTTAGAAATAAGTATTACAAATAAAAGAAATTTTACAGCCCCAATTCAGTTATATGGAATTCAGGATAAAGAAATTACGTTTAAAAAGTGGCTAACAGATATAGATTCTACTACAACTATTACAATTCCAAAAGGAGATTTTAATAAGCTTTCATTAAATTATGAATCGCAATTACCCGAATATAATTTAAGAAATAATTGGAAAGACACAGACAACAGAATTTTTAACAGACCGCTGCAATTAAAATTTTTTAAAGACATAGAAGACACCTATTACAATCAACTTTTCTATACACCAATCTATAATTATAATTATTACGATGGATTAGTTTTAGGAATGGCATTTTCAAACAAAACACTTCTAAATAAAAATATCAACTATAAATTAACACCATCTTTTAGCACTAAAAGCAAAACAGTTTCAGGCTCAGCCTCATTTCAATATGAATACCTTCCTGAAAATAAAAAAATAAATAAGTTTTCCTTCGGAATTTCAGGTAGCAATTTTCTTTATGCTCCAAATTTATCGTACACAACAGTTAGACCGTATGCTTTTATAGAGTTTAGAAGAAAAAGCTTAAGAGATGTTAGAAACAAAGCTTTAGTTGCTTCATTTACATTTATAGATAAAGAAAAATCACCAACACAAACCGAACATTACGAAACAAACAAGTATAGTGTTTTTAATTTAGGTTATGGCTACTCAAATCCAGGAATAATTGACGATGTTAGGTTTTCAACAGACTTAGAAGTTTCTAGTAAATTTAGCAAACTAACCTTAACAGCTCAGTATAGAAAATTAACAGATTCTAACAGGCAATTTGATTTTAGATTTTTTGCAGGTGCTTTTTTAACCAACAAAACAGAAACCGATTATTTTAGTTTTGCACTTGACAGGCCAACAGATTACTTATTTCAATACGATTATTTAGGTAGATCTGAAACCTCTGGTATTTTTAGTCAACAAATTATTATTAATGAAGGTGGTTTTAAATCTAAATTACCAGTTTCTTTTGCAAACCAATGGCTATCAACACTAAATACAAGCGTTGGAATTTGGAGATGGGTAGAAGTGTATAACGATGTAGGTTTTGTAAAAAATAGAAATAAAAGTATTTATTTTGCACACGAAAACGGTATACGTCTTAATTTTATTCAAGATATTTTAGAAGTTTATTTTCCTTTTTATTCAAATCTAGGCTGGGAAGTTTCAGCTCCACAATACAGTTCTAAAATTAGATTTGTATTAGTTATTAAACCAAAGCAAATTTACAATTTTGTAAAAAGAGGTTTTTATTAAATTCTATTATTTTATAACTTTATCTTCACTTTAATACTGTTTTTTTAAAAAAATATCATTATTTATTGTTTTTATTAAAAATAATTCAAAGCCTTATAGTAATTTTTAAATATCACATAAATTCTGTACCTTTGCAGAACTAAAAAAATAAAGTATGCAGCTAGAATCCACTTCAACAAGCCAAGAGCAACTTTCTTTTCAACAATTTAAAAAAGAGGTATTACAAGACTACAAAACAGCAGTAATTAGTAGAGAATGTAGTATACTAGGTCGAAGAGAAGTACTAACTGGGAAAGCTAAATTTGGAATTTTTGGAGATGGAAAAGAAGTACCTCAGTTAGCAATGGCAAAAGCCTTTAAAAAAGGAGATTTCAGATCTGGTTATTACAGAGACCAAACCTTTATGATGGCTATAGGAGAACTAACTCCTCAACAATTTTTTGCTGGTTTATATGCAGATCCTTGCCTAAAAGCAGACCCAATGTCTGGTGGACGCCAAATGGGAGGCCATTTTTTAACTCATAGTTTAGATGAAAATGGAGAATTTAAAAACTTAACTGAACAATACAATTCAACTAGTGACATTTCTCCAACAGCAGCTCAAATGCCAAGAATGTTAGGTATTGCCTATGCTTCTAAATTATATAGAAAAGTTGAAGAAGTAAATAACCCTAAATTTTCTAATAACGGAAATGAAATATCTTGGGGTACTATTGGTAACGCCAGTACTTCTGAAGGAGTATTTTTTGAAACTATAAATGCTGCTGGAGTTTTACAAGTACCAATGATTATTAGTGTATGGGATGATGATTATGGAATTTCAGTACCTGCAAAATTTCAAACTACAAAAGAAAATATTTCTGAAATTTTAAAAGGATTTCAAAGAGATGATAAATTTAATGGTTATGAAATTTTTGTTGTAGAAGGTTGGGATTACCCACAACTAATAGAAACTTATACCAAAGCGTCTAACATAGCAAGAAAATTACATGTTCCTGTATTAATTCACGTAAAAAACTTAACACAGCCACAAGGGCATTCAACTTCGGGTTCTCACGAGCGTTACAAATCTAAAGAACGCTTAGTTTGGGAAAAACAACACGATTGTATTGCTAAAATGCGTGACTGGATTTTTGAATTTGAATTACAAGACGAAAACAATAACACACTAAAATTTGTAGATTCTGAATCTGAATTGATTCAAATTGAAAAAGACGCTAAAAAACTAGTTGCTCAAGCAAAAAGAGAAGCTTGGAATGCTTTTTTAAACCCAATAAAAAATGAAAAATTAAAACTTGTTAATCTTCTAAATAACCTATCTACTAAAAGCAACAACAAAGTTTTTATAAATAAATTAAAAACTGAATTAACAACTATTTTAGAACCTTCTAGAAAAGATTTATTAGCCACCGCAAGAAAAGTTGCCGTATTTGTTAGAAATGAAAATTCTATTGAAAAAAAACAACTTCAAAACTGGATTACAAACTATTTAAATACAGAACAACCAAAATTCAGTTCGCATTTATACAGCGAAACTAATAAAAAAGTGTCGCATATTAAAGAAGTGTTACCAACCTATAATAAACACGCAGATTTAGTAGATGGTAGAATTATTATAAAAGATAATTTCGACACTATCTTTGCAAAAAACAATAATGTATTTGTTTTTGGAGAAGATACAGGTAATATTGGAGATGTAAATCAAGGTTTAGTTGGACTTCAAAAAAAATATGGAAAACTCCGAGTTTCAGATACCGGAATTAGAGAAGCAACTATAATTGGACAAGGTATTGGGATGGCTTTAAGAGGTTTACGCCCAATTGCAGAAATTCAATATTTAGATTATATATTATATGCCATTCAAATTTTAAGTGATGATTTAGCATCATTACATTACAGAACACTTGGAACACAAAAAGCACCACTAATTATTAGAACTAGAGGACATAGGTTAGAAGGTATTTGGCATTCTGGCTCTCCAATGGGAGCGCTAATTCACCTTTTAAGAGGTGTTAATATTTTAGTTCCTAGAAACATGACTAAAGCAGCAGGGTTTTATAATACACTTTTAGAATGTGATGAACCTGCTTTAATTATTGAAAACTTAAACGGTTATAGATTAAAAGAAAAATATCCAACTAATTTTGGCGAATTTAAAACACCTATCGGTGTAGTTGAAACAGTAAAAGAAGGTACAGATATTACTGTTGTCTCTTATGGCTCAACACTTAAAATTGTTGAAGGAGTTGCAAAAGATTTAAACCAAGTAGATATAGATATTGAAATTATAGATGTACAAAGTTTACTTCCTTTCGATGTAAAACATGATATTGTAAAAAGTATTCAAAAAACAAATAGGCTAATAATTATTGATGAAGATGTTCCTGGAGGTGCCTCAGCATATTTATTGAATGAAATTCTTGAAAATCAAGACGCATACCAATATTTAGACAGTAAACCAACAACACTAACAGCTAAACCTCACAGACCTGCTTACGGTACAGATGGCGATTATTTTTCAAAACCAAATGCAGAAGACATTTTTGAAACAATTTATGCCATAATGCAAGAAACAAATCCTTCAAAATTTAAGGATTTATATTAAAATTTACTTAAAACTTATTCTTACATAACTTTATCAAAACACCTTTTTAGATGTTTTTTTCATATAAAAAATATTTAAAATTATATGATAATTGTCAGCGAATTGATAATTATCATACTTTTTGTAATAAATTAACCATAACTTTGAGAATATCAGAATTATAAGTTCATATTCACCTAATATTTTATTAAAATGGCAAAAGTTAAAGGAGCAATTGTAGTAGACACAGAAGCGTGCAAAGGTTGCGAAGTTTGTATGCCTGTATGCAAAGAAGATGTTATTGGTATGTCTTCAACAGTAAATAGAAAAGGATACCATTATGCTTATATGAAAAATCCAGAAGCCTGTACAGGATGCACTAATTGCGCAGTAGTTTGTCCAGATAGAGCCATATCGGTGTATAGAGTTAAAGTTTCCGCATAAAAAACAAATTAAAAAGTATGTCTGAATTAAAATTAATGAAAGGTAATGAAGCATTAGCTGAAGCTGCAATTAGAGCAGGAGTTGATGCCTATTTTGGCTACCCTATTACACCACAATCTGAAGTTATTGAATATTTAATGACAGAACGCCCAGAACAAAGAACTGGAATGGTTGTTTTACAAGCCGAAAGCGAACTTGCTGCTATAAATATGGTTTATGGAGCTGCAAGTACTGGTAAAAAAGTAATGACCTCCTCCTCTAGCCCAGGTATTTCATTAAAACAAGAAGGTATTTCATATATAGCTGGAGCCGAATTGCCTGCCGTAATAGTAAATGTTGTAAGAGGCGGACCAGGGTTAGGTACTATTCAACCTTCTCAAGCAGATTATTTTCAATCTGTAAAAGGTGGTGGCCACGGAGATTACAAATTATATGTTCTTGCCCCTGCATCTGTTCAAGAAATGGCAGATTTTGTTGAAGATGCTTTTAAAATAGCCTTTAAATATCGCACTCCTGTTTTAATTCTTTCTGATGGATTAATAGGTCAAATGATGGAAAAAGTAAATCTTAAAGAGCAACAAAAACGCTTAACAGATGAAGAAGTTATAACGTTGAATGGCGATTGGGCAACAACTGGAAAACCTACAACCCGTGAACGAAATATAGTTACCTCTTTAGACTTACAATCAGAAAAAATGGAAGCCAGAGTTCATAGACTAATGAAAAAATATGAACAAATGGAACAAGAAGATCTTCGTTACGAAGAATTTCAAACAGAAGATGCAGAATACCTATTTGTAGCTTATGGTTCTAGCGCTAGAATTGCACAAAAAGCTGTAAAATTAGCAAGAGATAAAGGTATAAAAGCTGGTTTATTAAGACCAATAACGCTATTCCCATATCCTAAAAAAATATTATTTGATTTAGCCAATCAAGTAAAGGGAATTTTAAGTGTTGAATTAAATGCTGGTCAAATGGTAGAAGACGTACGTCTTTCTGTAAAACACAAAGTACCTGTAGAGCATTTTGGTAGAACCGGTGGAATTATCCATACACCAGAAGAAGTATTAGAAGCTTTAGAACAAAAAATTATAAAATGAACGTACTAGACATAATAAAACCCGAAAATCAAGTATTTTGTAAATCAAAATTAATGACAGATACTACGCTGTCATACTGCCCTGGTTGCGGACACGGAACTGCGCATAACTTAACAATGGAAGTTATTGATGAATTAGGTATTTGCGAAGATACCATTGGTGTTGCTCCCGTTGGATGCTCTGTACTAGCATATGATTTTATGAATATTGATATGACCCAGGCAGCACACGGACGTGCTCCTGCAGTTGCCACTGCTATTGCTAGAACTTGGCCAGAAAAATATGTATTTACCTACCAAGGCGACGGCGATTTAGCTGCAATTGGTACCGCAGAAACCATTCACGCTTGCAATAGAGGTGAAAATATTGTCATTATTTTTATTAATAATGGTATTTACGGAATGACTGGCGGACAAATGGCACCAACTACTCTAGAGGGTATGCGCTCCTCTACTTCACCGTATGGTAGAGAAATTAAAACTATGGGATCTCCGTTAAAAATAACCGAATTAATTTCAAATCTGCCTGGTGTATATTATGTTACTCGACAAGCTGTACATACACATAAACACGCAAGAAAAACTAAAAAAGCAATTAAAAAAGCTTTTGAAAATACACGATTGAAAAAAGGGTTGTCTTTTATTGAAATTGTTTCTAACTGTAATTCTGGTTGGAAAATGACTCCAAACGAGTCTAATATTTGGATGGAAGAACACATGTTTCCATACTTTCCTTTAGGTGATATAAAAGTAAACGGTATTTTAAAATAATTAATTATGACAGAAGAAATTATTATTGCAGGTTTTGGTGGACAAGGTGTACTATCAATGGGTAAAATATTAGCATATTCTGGCATTATGCAAGATCAAGAAGTTAGCTGGATGCCTTCTTATGGTCCAGAAATGCGAGGAGGAACCGCAAATGTAACTGTAATTTTAAGCGATGAAAGAATAAGCTCTCCATATTTAAAAGTTTTTGATACAGCCATTATTTTAAACCAACAAAGTATGGACAAATTTGAACACAGTGTAAAACCAGGTGGTATTTTATTGTATGAACCAAATGGAATATCAGAACATCCGTCTAGAACAGATATTCATATTTTTCAAATTGAAGCTAACAAAATAGCTACTGAAATGGGAAATAAAAAAATATTTAATATGGTTGTAATGGGAGCTTTTTTAAAAATTAAACCAATTGTTGAATTAGATAATGTAATTGAAGGTTTAAAAAAATCGTTACCAGAACGCTACCACAATTTAATTCCACTAAATAAAGAAGCCATCTCAAAAGGAATGGAAAATGTAAAACCTTTTACCCTCGAAAAAGTACCAAGCTAAAATAATAAATAAAGTTAAACATTTTTTAAATCGGTTATTTTATAATATCTTTTCATACAAATAATCGATTTTTTATGGCATCAATTTTAGTTACTGGAGGAAGTGGTCTAATAGGTAGCAACCTATGTAATTTACTAAAATCTAAAGGACATTCTGTTTTTGTTTTAAGCAGAAGTAAAACAAAAAAAAGCAATACTTTCTACTGGAATATTGATAAAAACTATATTGATAAAGAAGCAATTATAAATACAGATTATATTATTCATTTAGCTGGTGCAGGTATTGCTGATAAAAGATGGACCACTGCTCGAAAAAAAGTATTGGTTGACAGTAGAGTTAAATCCACAAATTTATTGTTTCAAAAAGTAAAAGAATTAAACCCTAATTTAAAAGGTTTTATTTCTGCTTCAGGTATTGGTTATTATGGTGCAATAACTTCAGAAAAAACATATTTTGAAAATGATACGCCTCACAACGATTTTTTAAGTAAAATATGTATGCTATGGGAAAAAGAAACTGCTAAATTCAACTCTTTAAAAATACGAACGGTTATTTTTAGAACTGGAATTGTAATATCTAAAGAAGGAGGCGCGCTAGAAAAAATTATAAAACCTATAAAACTTGGTATTGGTGCAGCATTAGGAACTGGTAAACAATACATGCCTTGGATTGCAATGGAGGACCTATGCAACATGTACCTTTCAGCTATTGAAAACATAGAAATTAAAGGTATTTACAATGCGGTAACACCAGAAAACATCACAAATACAATGTTTACTAAAATAACTGCTAAAACATTAAAAAAAACACTATGGCTTCCTAATATACCCGCATTTATTCTAAAAATTCTATTAGGTGAACTCGCTATTATGCTTTTAGAAGGAAGCAAAGTTTCGTCTGAAAAAATAAAAAAAACAGGATTTAAATTTAAATACAATTCATTAGAAAACTATTTAAACAAAACCCTCAATTAACACTTGTTAACAATGAATATTAGTCTTAATTAACTGAATTTTCATATTTTTATAAAAATTAAAAATATCAAAAACATGAAAAAGTTAAAAAAAGAAGATATCCCGCAAGAGGTTTTCGAGTTATATGATTCATACGCACATAATAAACTTGAAAGAAGAAAATTTATAGAAAAACTATCAATTTACACTATTGGAGGTATTACTTTACCTTCTTTACTTAGTTTTATTTCACCAAACTATGTTGATACTATTACAGTAAAACCTAATGATCCTAGATTAAATTCAGATTTTATCACATACAATTCACCAAAAGGTGGTGGAACAATTAAAGGGCTTTTGTCTATGCCTTCAAAAAATAAAGATAAATTACCTGGAATTATTGTTGTTCATGAAAACAGAGGTTTAAACCCATATATAGAAGATGTTGGCAGAAGAGCTGCTTTAGAAGGCTTTATTACCTTAGCTCCTGATGCTCTTTCTCCACTTGGAGGATATCCTGGCAATGATGATGACGGAAGAGCTATGCAAAGAAAACGTGATAGAGACGAAATGCTTGAAGATTTTATTGCCGCTTATGAATATTTAAGAACACATAAAAATTGCAATGGTAATGTTGGTGTTGTTGGCTTTTGTTTTGGAGGTTGGATTTCTAATATGATGGCCGTTAAAATACCTACATTAAAAGCCGCTGTACCGTTTTATGGCGGACAACCTTCTGATGAAGAAGCCGCAAAAATAAAAGCTCCTCTACTACTTCAATTTGCAGAATTAGACAAAAGAGTAAATGCAGGTTGGCCTGATTATGAAAAGATTTTAAAAGAAAATTCAATAGAACATACAGCATATTTTTATGAAAATGCAAATCACGGTTTTCACAACAATACAACTCCAAGATATGATGAAGCTGCAGCTACATTAGCTTGGACAAGAACTATCGATTTCTTTAAAAAGAAACTATAATCTAGAATTTATTTATCTAAAAGCAAAAACTAGTATTTTATAATTTAACACTTATAAAGCTATAAATAATTACAAAAAAGCCTGTAAATCTTAATATTTACAGGCTTTTTTGCATTAAAACATTATATAATGTTTAGCAACAACCAGAAGATTTAAAACCATCAAGTTTAAATCCTTCTTCAGAAAAATTAAGTGATACGGGTTCTAAAATTTCTTTTACAGTTGGATCAACGCTAAAATTAATACCTTCTATAGTGAAATTATCATCTTTTTCAAGTTTTTGATCAATCATTGCCATTTGTACAGATGGACCACAACAGCCTTCAGTTCCAAAAAAACGAATAATTTTGTTAGAAATATCGTCTGCAGATAATTGTTTTTTTAATGCTAAAATGGCTTCATTAGAAATATTCATTGTTTTATTTATTATGATTTTTATTATTTATTTGAAATTTTAACGACAGTTTATGTTCACCATCATTACGTTTATAATCGAGTTGAAATTTATACATTTCACATATTTTTTGATTGATAGCCAAGCCCAAACCTAAAGATTCTGCTCCTTCAGTTCCCTTTTGAAAGCGGTTAAATAATTTTTCGGTAGCAATTTTAGAGTTTTTTCCTGAATTTATAATCTCAAATTTCTCACTATTTAAAAACATTTTTATATAACCACCTTCGTGATTGTGTTGAATAGCATTTTTAATTAAATTGGTAAAAAGAATATTAGCCAAAACCAAATCACATTTTATTTTAACAGGATCCAATTCAACAGTCGTTTTAATATTTTTAAACGTAATAAGTTCTTCCATATTACCAATAATATTATGCACTAAGGCTCTTACATCAACACTATCTAACCTTGTAAATTCTTGATTTTCAATTCTAGAAATTAGCGTCAACGATTTTCCTATTTTTGATAATTTATTAGCTTCTTGATATACAGCTTGCACCCACTGAAGTTCCTGCTCATTAAGTTTTTGACTCTCCAATAAAAGCACCATTTTGTTTCTAATAATGGCGAGAGGTGTTTGTATTTCGTGAGAAATATTTTCATTAAATTCTTTTAATTTCTGAAAATCTTTTTTCACTTGATCCATCAGCGTTTTAACTAGCTTATTAACCTCTTCAAATTCATTAATATTAGAGACTTTAAGCTGCACCGGATTTTTTTTAGTTACATCGTAATTTGTAAGCTTAGGAAGGTTTTCAAAAAAAGGTTTCCAAGCCCATTTATATATTTCTTGATTGATGAAAAATACACCTAACACCAACAACAATGTTATTAATGTAGTTGTTACAAAAAGCCATATAATTAATTCATTCATCTCTAAAATAACGTGTTTTAGAGAAATTCTCATCTTTTGTTTATTAATATCTGTTGTAAACTCGTAAATTCTATACGGAATTAATTTACCTTGATAAGCTTCATAAATTAAGGTGTCTTTGTATTTATTTGGAATAGAAATATCTTTATTAATAGGTGTTGCAGTTACCAAATAATTAGAAGCTAGAAGAACTCCTTTTTCCTTAATTGTATAATTAATTCGTTTACTTTCATTTTGTAATACTTCATCTACCTCATTATTTACTTTATGTTGAATAAGATAATAATCGGCACCAAGCATAAGTGGAAATAATAATATAAAAAAAATGAAATAATATTTATTAGTTTTTGTTACTAAAATCATTTTTACTCGCCGAATTTATAACCTACATTATAGATTGATTTAATATAGTCTTTCCCTCCAAATTTCGCTATTTTCTTCCTCAAATTAGCCAAATGTGGATATATGAAATTAAACGAGTCTGTCATTTCAATATGATCGCCCCAAAGGTGTTCTGCAATAGCTTCTTTAGTTAGCAACCTATTTTTATTCACTACAAAAAAATGAATAATACTAAACTCTTTTTTAGTAAGATTTATAGGCTTATCATTTATAAAAACCTCATAATTATCTGGTTTAATTTTAATTTCATTAAAATTAATTTCGTTACTTCCTTTATAGACTTTTCTTCTGTAAATCGCTTTAATTCTTGCATTAAGTTCTGCAAGATAGAATGGTTTTGTTAAGTAATCATCGGCTCCAATTTCAAAACCTTGTATCTTATCTCCTATAGCATTTTTGGCAGAAATAATAATAATACCTGCATCAATATTTTTTTGCTTAACTTCCTTTATTATATCAAGTCCTGAGCCATCTGGTAATGTTATATCAACAATTAAAATATCGTAAGGAAATATTACTACTTTCATAAAAGCCGATTTATAATCATGTGCAACTTCACAGATATTGCCTTGTGCTTCCATAAAATGCTTTATGTCTTGCAATAATTCAATATTATCTTCAATAACAAGTATTTTCATCACTTGAATGATTTATATTTTTCTATAGAAAAAAATATTATTAATTAAACAAAGATATTATTAATTAACCTAATAGTCATTTTTATACATAAAAAAAGCAGCTTTTCAGCTGCTTTTCAAAATATCACATCATATTATATTGTGGGATATAATTTTATATGAAAGCTATTTTAATTTAAAAAATAACGAGTGATATTAAATTTTATATTATCCAGGTAAACCTGTCATTGTAAATATCATTACAAACAGTGCAACGGTTTCTACAACACCAATAATCATAATATATTTTGCAATATCGTTTGCACCTGCAGCAACAGCATCACAAGCTCTTGCCCCTACTTTACCTTGAAAAATAGCTGATCCTGCCATAGCAGCACCTGCAAAAAGTCCTATTAATATTTGCCAAAAATATGAATCTGGATTTAAGTTTGCATCTGCAATTGCGTTTTTTAGAATCATCCCATAAATAACCTGAGATAAAGGCGCTCCAACAAAAATAAGTAAGGCTGTTGCTGCTTTTTGCCCATTGGTTATCATTTTTTTCCAAGCTCCAATAGCAGCCATTCCGGCTATTCCTGTTCCTATTGCAGACCCTATTGCAGCAATGCTTAAAGACATTCCCATATCTCCTAGCCCTTGTACTACTGTTGTTTCAATTAATGCTATGCTTGTCATAATTTAATTTTTAAAATTTGAATAATTTCTTAATTTACTTTTCTATCGTTTTATTTTACTTTCTCTTTATTAACTATATTGGTTGAGCTTATTAATTTAAAAGGTTTATAAGCTTCTCCAGAAAATTGCACTCCTAAATGCCCTGCAAACTCCAACATATTTAAACGTATACCGTGTACCATAACAGCCATTAAAGCTAATGCAATATTAAGTCCGTGACCTAAAAACAATGCTACCGCAGCCATTATTAAATCTAAAATTCCCATATCTGAAAATCCATCAGGCACTATCATATTATTAAAACTAGAAGCTACTGCCGCTGTTGCCATACCCACTGCAAAAAGTCTAACATAAGATACAATATCTGAAAATCCACTAATTAAACTTAATGGTAAGTTTGCTACAGAAACACCCATACTTTTAAAAAAACTTTTACTTTCTACAGAGAAAAATGCAACCAATAGAGAGCCGGCTACAAACAACCAAACATTCCATTCTGGTGCTGTTTTACCTAAAACCAATTGTTCTGTTAAAAAAAACAATCCCCAAACTAAACTAACCCATCCTAACTCACTAAGTGCTTTTATAGAATTAATAAATTGAAAAAGTCTTACGCTATGAGCAATTGTTAAATGTATAGCACCAATAAGAAAAGATAAATGCATCATAAATGAAATATTATCAACTCCAAAACTGGCTATATTATCTATAATTAAATCGTTAAAAAATGGTAAAGCTGCAATATCCTCAGATCCAAAATAAGTTCCACTTAATACACCCCAAATAATGGTTGAGCCACTAAGTACATACATTAAAAAACGCATTTGAGAATCTACTTTTTTTCTAAATAAAAACGTTACTATTAAAAAAATAGCACCATAACCAGCATCTCCAACAAGCATTGCGAAAAAAAGTGCAAAAGCAATAAGAAAATAAATAGATACATCAACTTCTTTATAACCTGGTACAATATCTATAAATTTCATAACTGGATTTATAATATTAATCCATTTCGGATTTTTAATATAAACTGGTACATCTTCTGGGTTTTCAGGTTCAGAAATAGTATATCCCCAATTATTCTCTTTAGCAACAGTTGTAAAATCTTCTACAGCATCTTTTGGTAAATAGCCTTTTAAATAACTAAGTTTCCCTTCTATATTACCCATTCCATTTAGCGTTTGCTCTACACCTAAACGCTCTTCTAATTCTAAAAGATAATCTTTTAATAATGCAATATTTCCAACTTGATTTTCTAAAAACAAAGTAGATTCCTTTAATTGCTCTTCTGCTTCCTTTAGTTGTTCTTTAATAACTTCTAAAGATAATTTAGGTAACGTTTCTTCTTTTAAATCTAACCTTTCTGTTGCATTTGTTGCAAATAAAGCGACTGGAACTTTGTTATCATACTCCTGAAGAGTAGCAATACAATGGTCTTTTTTAAGTTCATTTACACTACTTTTATCAACCAGATACAAACGCACAAATATCCCTTTTTCTTGTAGGTAATTAAAATCTTTAACAGCTACATTTTCTCCCCATATATTATACCACTCTAACTGCTGGTTTAATTCAAGCAATTTATTATTACAATTTTGCTCAATTTCTGGAGTTAACAAAATACGATCTACAAGTTCTTTTGGCTCTATGGGTGCATTATCTACCAAAGAGACTTGCTTCTTTTTATTATTATAATTTTCTAGAATAGCTATTGCATTTTCTGCTCTATTAACAGCATCTAATCTTCTTTCAACTACCTCACCAACAGTATGGTTAATTTTATTGATATCCAATACACCTAACTCTCCAAGTTTTTGGATAGTTTCGTCTACCGAACTTGATAGTGTAAAAAGCAGTATTTCTTTCATTCTAACAATCATACTGAAGCTCCTTTATCCTGTTTTTTCTTTTTTACTAATTTGGCACAACCAATGGCAAGTCTTTCAACATCACCTAGGTATATTTGAATTTTTCTAATATTATCAATTGTTTCAGGTATAAATACTTCTTTAAGAGCATTTTTCATACGCCTTGCTTCTGCTAACTCTTCTCTAAGCAATTCAATATTTTTCCGTTTTATTGCTATCATAAGCAAATCGGTTTTCTGATCTTTAATAACTTCAATAGCAGTGTCTACCCAAAGAGGTGTTTCAAACAAGTCTATTTCTATCTCTTCAAATTTTAAGTCTACAAATGCATCTATAGTGGCACCAGCAATTTCTTGTTTTTCTGTAATTACACTATCTACCTTTACAATTTCAGACAAATCAATAGTTTTTTCTGCCATAACACCAACCCATTCTTTTGTTTTAGTGTTGGTTTCCTCAATGCTCTGTTGTAAACGTACTATATCATTTTCAATTTCTTGAACCACACCTTTTAGCTGCTGTTCTTTCATTTCAAAAACAGGCAATGCTGTTTTATACTCTTTAAGCTCAATTTTTAAGGCAGCCAAAAAGTTTTTATTCATTAAAATCTTATCTGCCATATTCTTCTATATTTATGCTTTTTTCAAAAATACCAAACCCATTTTCTGCTTTAAAGCTCCACAGCCTTACCAACAACATTAATTTTAATTTATAACTTATTAAAGCTTCAAAATCGGCATAATGTCCAGTTGAAATTGCTTCAATTTTATCCCATTGAAATTCTACAAGTTGCTTTTCTTCTTCTAGCGGATTACCTGGTATAATTTGAATAGCTTTTTTATTTTCTCCTCTTTGATTTTCGCTAGATTTTCTAAAAATCCTTAATTGTTCTACTTCCTTTTTCAGCTTAAAAACATAGCTCGAAAATTCACTTAACACTTTACTTTTACTCTTCTGAAAAATATTATTATGAATCTTTTCAAGTTGAATTTCTTGAAACAACTGACTTTCATTTGGCGATAAAAATTTAGCTGCTTCATTATTTAAAATAGCAACTAAACCTGTTTTCCCTTCAGATGCATCGGCATATTTTTTGAGCAAAGAAGTCACTTTCTCTTCTGTATCTTCTTCATTTTTAAAAGATAAATCAGGCAAACTACTCATTAAATATTCCAGATTTCCTGTCATAACAACTATTATTTATTTTTTAGGATATTCACCCATTTTTCACTTAGATGCGTATTTAAAATTTCAGAAACCTCATCTGGCGTAATATGGTAGCTCCAACCTTCATCTGTTTTTGTAACTGTAAAACCTTTTAAAATACTATTATCTTTTGTTATAGAAACCAAGTTATTTGATTCTTGCAATTGTTTCTGAACATATGCTGCCAACTCTTTTTCTATAGCTTCTGGAAGCTTTATTTCTACAGTATTATCTACATTTTCAATAATTTTTAAAACCGTAGATTTTACAAGATCAGGAGTAAATGTTTTCTCAACTTCTGTACTTAAAACAGCTTTTAACAACTTAAGTAAATCGTTTTGTACGGTAACATTTAAATCTCTTGCTGCTTGTTTTAACAAACCTTTACCTTTTTCTATGATTTCAGCAGATTCACGTTCTGCATTTTCAAGTAGTTCCGTTTTTTCAGCGTCTGCTTTACTAAGTATTTTTTGAGCTTCTTCATTTGCTGCATCTACTATTTTTTTTGCTTCTTTTTCTGCAGCTTCAACAGCTTCAGTTTTTAGCGATGCTATTAATTTATCTAATGTTTTTTCAGACATCGGTCGTGTTTTTTAAAATTTTGAATTCCCCATTTTCTGGCCAATATGCTTCAACTAATTTAGATGATAGCCCTACTTCTTCTTTTTTGAAATGTTTAGCTAAAATATCCCAACAAAGATCAAGAGCATCTTCAAGCTCTAAAAATCTAAATGGATCCATTAATTCTTTTTGAAACACTTTTCTATACTCTAAAAGTCGTAAAGAATAATCATCTTTTACCGAACCAAATTTTTGTGCTTTTACACGTTCTTCGGCATCAGAAAACAATCTTGCCATTGCATTCATTATGCTTCTATGGTCTGGTCTAGTTCTATCATTTACCTGTTGTTTTAATCTACTTAGCGAACCAAACAATTCTAAATAACCATCTTTCATATAAAATTGACCTTCGGTTATATAACCAGTATTATCTGGTACAGGATGTGTTACATCATCCATAGTTGTTACTCCAAGTATGGTTAAACTTCCAGCACCATCAATATCTGCAGCTTTTTCGTAACGGCTTGCCAATTGTGAATATAAATCTCCTGGATAACCTTGATTTGCAGGAATTTGATCTTGTGCATTTGCAACTTGACGTAAATAATCTGACCATTGTGTCATATCCGACAACAATACAAATACATTTTTTCCTTGAAGCGCAAAACGTTCACCCACAGCCAATGCTAAATCTGGCACCATTAACCCTTCTACAATAGAATCTCTATGTGTATGGACAAACATAATGGTTTTACTTTTACTACCAGCTTCTTCAATACGTTCTTTAAAAAAGTGAAACTCATCAAACTTTAATCCTACACCACCAATAATAATAACATCTGCATCTGTTTGAGTTGCAATATTTGCTAACAGCTTATTATATGGTTCACCTGCTTTTGCAAAAATTGGTATTTTTTGAGATTGTACCAACGTGTTAAACACATCAATCATTGGTACACCAGTACGAATCATATTTTTAGGAATCAACCGTTTTACAGGATTAATTGAAGGACCTGCAACACGAATTAAATCTGAATGTAATTCTGGGCCACCATCAATTGGCTGTCCATTTCCAGAATATACTCTACCAAGCATATCATCAGAGAACCCAACTTGAACTGGTTTTCCTAGAAAACGTACTTTACAATCTGTTGAAACTCCAAATCCACCTCCAAATAACTGAAGTGTTACACGATCACCTTCTATTGCAATAACTTGTGCAAAGGCCCTTTTTCCATCTGGATAAATTACCTCTGCCAATTCTTTATTATGAACCCCTTTTGCTTTTATGCTTAAAATGGCTCTTCCAATACTATCTATATTTTCATACGTTTTCTTTAGCATGCTCCCATTGTTTTAACCAAATTCAATATTTGTGATTTTTGTTTTTGGAATGTGTCATCATCCACTTGTACCATATTCCAATCGATATAAGCTTGCCTCATAAAATTAAAATGAGACCTAATTTCTTCTTTACCCTTTAATGTTACTGGGGCATCTATAATTTGTTTTACAACATCAAACATCATTCTTAACCTTTTAGGATCGGTAACACCATCTACATCATTAAAACTGTTTTGTTGTAAAAACACTGCATCAACCAATTCAGCTTTTTGATAAGTGATATAAGCTTCATCTGTAATTCCTTTTTCTCCCATAAGTAAGATATTTGAAGCTATGGTTTTCCCTTCACGAAGCAGTTCTAATAAAAAAGTTACTTCTTCATGTTTTAAAAGTGAAGGATATTTAGAATTACTATCTATACGATCTATTGCAGGATATTTTCTGGCATCGGAAAGTGCTCTAGACAATCCCCAAAATGCTCCGGTACTTAATAAAGTTGCTTGCGTAACTGGCTCGTCAAAATTTCCACCCGCAGGTGACACTGTACCCATAATACTTAACGATCCTGTTTCTCCATTTTCTAAAATATCAACACCTGCTCGGTCATAAAATGCAGAAATAAGTGTAGAAATATACATTGGGAACGCTTCTGGCCCAGGTATTTCTTCTTTTCTCCCAGATGTTTCCCTTAGAGCTTGTGCCCAACGCGAAGTTGAATCTGCTAACATTAAAACATCTAAACCTTGTTTTCTGTAATACTCTCCAACCGTTGTTGCCATATATACCGAAGCCTCACGAGCTGCTACTGGCATAGATGACGTATTTCCTACAATATAAGTTCTATCCATTAAAGATTTTCCTGTTTTTGGATCTATCAACTCTGGAAAATCTTTAAAAATTTCAACCGCTTCACCTGCACGTTCACCACATGCTGCCATAATAACAATATCTGCTTTTGAATGTTTTGCCAAACTATGTTGAAGTACTGTTTTACCTGCTCCAAAAGGACCAGGACAACAGGCTGTACCTCCATAAGCTATAGGAAAAAGTGCATCTAATATTCTAATTCCTGTAGGTAAAGGATTAACCGGAACAGAACGTTTATTAAAAGGCATTGGTGTTTTTACTGGCCAATCAAACGCCATTTGTAATTTTTTAGAATTACCATCAGCATCTTTAATTATTACTATATCTTTTTCAATAGTATAATCGCCTTCTTCTACAATACTTTCAACCGTATAATTTCCCTGCATTGAAAATGGTACGAAAATTTTATGTTTAAAAAGTTTTTCTGGTACAGAACCCAATACCGAACCTCCTGTAACAATATCGCCTTTTTTTACGGAAGGTGTAAAGTGCCATTCTACAGTTGTATCTAAAGGTGCTACTTCTAATCCCCTTTCAAGAAACCATTCTTTTTTTGCCAGTTCATACAAGGGATTTTGAAGACCATCTGTAACAGAACCTAAAATACCAGGTCCTAATTTTACTGCTAGAGGAAGGCCGGAGAACTCTACAGTGTCTCCAAATTTCATCCAACTAGTATCTTCAAAAACTTGTAAATAAACCATATTACCGGTTTTTACATCTATAACCTCTGCTTTGAGTTTTTTTCCATCCTCAATTATAATGTAAGCTACTTCTCCATTTATTACCGCCCCTTCGGTAATCTCTACACCAACCAGAGATTCGTTTACACTGACTACTCGTCCTTTTGATTTATTCATTTTTTATAAATTATCTGCCGCGTAGTTTACGAACTTCGCTTTCTATTTTTGTATAATAAATTTTCTCTTTTATTTCCATTCCACTATTTCTATAGGATGCTGCTTTCTCAGGTTCATCCATTTTTTCATAAATCTTAGCAATTCCGAAATAAGCGGGTAAATACATACTATTAACTCTTAAACAGGCTTTTAATTGAGCAATAGCCTCTGTATAAAAACCATCTTCAACCAATTGAACTGCCGTATTGTATGAATTTTCAATATCATTAATTTTGGTTTCCAATTGTAACTTAATAACATCTTCTTCTTTTAAAGTAATGAAAGAGCATGGCACTTCGCGTATTACTTTTTCTGTTACACTTCCAATAAGCATACGGTTTAAACCTGTTCTTCCAGCAGTACCAATTATTAATAAATCAATCATTTCTCTTGAAATAACACTGAGTATTTCTTCGGCTGGGTTTCCAACAGGTGTTTCTTTAATATATTTTACACCTTCTAAGTTAAAACCTTCTAAAAATTTATTGAATTTTGTTTTGTGCGAAGCGCATCTAAGATCATTTTCTTTTTCTCTATCTTTTTCTGAAGTAAACCAACTAGAACTTTGCAATTCACAAACACTTAAAATGGTTAATTCTGCTCTAAATCTACGCGCCATTGTTATTGCATTTTGAAGCGCTAATTTTGAAGTTTCAGAAAAATCAATTGGACAAAGTATGTTTTGAATATTAAGTGGCACTCCTTCTTTTACAACAAGTACCGGCTTGTCACTTTCTTGAATAATTCGTTCTGCGGTTGTTCCTAATTGAAATCTATCTCCGTTTTTACTTTCTCCAGAACCAATTAAAATTAAATTGACATCTGTAGCAATAGACGTTCTAACTATGGCATCATTTACTGACCCAAATCTAAGTATAGGTTTCCCTGCTTCTACACCTGAATCTTCAATATTTTTTACAGTTTCTTCTAGCTTTTCTTGGGCAGTTTCATTTAATAATAACTGTACCTTTTTATTTAAAATATCGTCAGGAAGTACATGAATTGGAATAATTTTAGAATGCAAAACTTTTGCAAACTCAATGGCAGTTTCTAAAACATTTTTAGATGATTTACTAAAATCATTTGCTAATAAAATATTCTCTAATAGTTTCATCTGTCCAAATTTTATTGATTAATAAATGAGTTTGCAGATATATCTGTTATTATTTTATAACAAATCTAATAAACAATTCTTTAGAGAAACTTAAGAATACAGTTATTCCAATAATACTTCAAATTCAAACGTAAACTACCCAATAACAACAACTTATAACAAACAACCATTATCAACAGTAAAACTAAAATTAAAAAACAACGCTATTTTACGTTAATTATCTACTAAATTGACCTGAAAATTAAAGTTGTGTAATCGAACTTTATTAAGGTATTAAATTCTTTATTTCTACAAGTTCACTTTCATTTCCAAATTTATCTACAACAGATACAGCTATGGAGTTTAAGGTTTTTATTAGCTCTTTAGATTTAGAAGAACCTGACTTATTTTTATTTGTTATTTTTAATGGTATATTTTGAGACTCTATTAAGCTTCCATAAATAGCATAATCCCAAACTGTCCCATATTTAGTATAAACAATCCAATGAGCTATTTCATTCTTGTTTTTATGACTCCACTCAACAGCCAACATTTCTTTTTCTATGGAAGTTCTAACATTAGGTTTTAATGGTGTTTTTTTATTTAACCAAGAATATTTTGGAGTTAGAGCTTGCTTTTTATAAGGACCTTCTAATATTGCAGTTGCCAATTTTGGCGAAGTAACTAAAGGTTTTATGTTCCAAAGTACTTGTCCTGGAGCTTTAGAAGTTATGCCTCTTGTAATCATAATTTGGTTGATAGCTTCATCAATAGCGCTTTCACCTTTTAAGCTCCCTATACTCATTCCAGGCCAAATATGACGTTCTTTATAATTTTCATTATTCCACCAATTTAACAACACAGGAAAACTAAGTTCTATCCTATTTATTGGCCAATACAATTGAGGCGTATAATAATCTACCCAACCTTTATTTAACCATAATTTAGCATCTGCATACAATTGATTATACTGATCAAAACCTACAGTTACCGAAGCTGGATAATGTGGTCGCCAAAAACCAAAAGGACTTATACCAAATTTAACGCTTGCTTTTTCTTTTTTTATTCCTTTATAAACTCGTTTAATAAATTTATTTACATGGTCTCTACGCCAGTCGGCTCTGGCTAATTTTCCACCATTTTGAGTATATAAATTCCAGCTTTCACCATCAGGAAAATCTTTATTATTATTGTAGTCTGGATATGGATAAAAATAATCATCAAAATGAATACCATCAATATTATAACGTTTTACAATATCCATAACTACATTATAACTATAATCTTGAGTTTCTTGCTTACTTGGGTCTAACCACCAATACCCTGTTTCTAAAGGAACAACTAAGTCTGCGTGTTTTTTTACTATGGAAGCATCCGTAACTGACCCTCCACTTACATGATGTGCTCTGTAAGGATTTAACCAAGCGTGTAATTCAATTCCTCTTAAATGTGCTTGCTCAATCCAAAATTCAAGCGGATCGTAATAAGGTTCAGGTGCTTTACCTTGTAAACCTGTTAAATAATACGACCAAGGCTCTAAATTACTTTTATACAAAGCATCACCTTGTGGTCTAATTTGTAATACAGCAGCATTTAAATTATTTTTTTGAAGTACATTCAATAATACTATAGCTTCATTTTTTTGTTCTTCAGAAGACAAGCCTGGTTTACTTGGCCAATTTATATTAGCAACAGAAGCAATCCAAGCAGCCCTAAACTCTCTTTCAACCGAGGGTATATTTCCAGAAACGTAAGGCGCTGTTAACTTACCACTACTGCAATTAAAAAAAAGTAACATTACAATTATTAAAATAAAAAACAGACTTAATTTATTTGACATGAAGATAATTTATAATTTGGTAAAATAATACAATGCGAATTCTCAATAAATATAAGTATTTCTTAACGTATACAAATATTTAGAAATGAACAATTACTAGCAAACTATGAAACAATTTTTAATTCTTGAATAACTCATTGGCATTTCAATTTGATAAAACACTCTAAATATGCTACTTAAAAAAGATATTCTTTTTTAAAAACAGAAAGTAACTACACGCAAAATCTCAACTTTTATTTTGTCAAAAAAGCGAAGAAATTCATTAAAAATAAAAAAATGAAAAAAAATGATTTTTTTTCAAAAAAGACTTGCACATATAAAATAATTTAAATTAATTTGCACCCGTCAAAAGCCGATGTAGCTCAGCTGGCTAGAGCAGCTGATTTGTAATCAGCAGGTCGTGGGTTCGAGTCCCTCCATCGGCTCAAAAACACTAACTTTAAAAGTTAGTGTTTTTTTTTGCTTTACATTAAAAAGGGTTACAAAATTTAATTTACACTAAATTTTATAA
This sequence comes from Lutibacter sp. A64, assembly GCF_022429565.1. NCBI lineage: Bacteria > Pseudomonadati > Bacteroidota > Flavobacteriia > Flavobacteriales > Flavobacteriaceae > Lutibacter > Lutibacter sp. A64. The sequence continues at coordinate 3,887,183 of NZ_CP092487.1, read as the reverse complement.
CCCTTTAAAAAAAATAAATTCTAAATTATTCAAAAATAATTTTAAATACATGCGAACTACTACCGTAGCCATCTTTTACTTGCACACCTGTTGCAAGGTATAAGTATGCAGGTATGCCATCTATCATTAAAACTTGTGCACGTTCTAAATGACCATCTTTTTTACCTCTGTATGCAGTTCCTTTCTCTAAAGTTTCTTTACCTAAATAATGTGCTAAATCTTCATAAGCTCTCTTTGTATTTTCTTTAGGAAAAGTAAATCCATCTGCAGAGCGCCATAAAAGACCACCTCCACTGTTTCCTAGTGTACTTCCAAAATCACGACTCATCATATATACTGAATCTTTTACTGTATATGCAAAAGCATCTTCTAAAGCCATATTAGGTGGTGTAACTTTTTCTGGATGAATAACATAAGGCCCTTCTAATTTATCTGCAACTGCAACACCATAAGTATAAGCTCCTCCTCTTCCTTTTCTTGGTATAACCGACTTATGATACAACATATATTTGTCTTTAAATTTTATTAACGACGGATTAGAAACTCCTAATACCGCTGTATAATTCCATTTTGTTGTATCTAATGGTCTTCTTAAAATTGTACCATCAGTTTCTGCTCCTTTTGCAGGTCTCCAAGTACCATTAAGGTCATCTGCCACATACATAATAATGCGTTGTGTTTTTAATTTATTGTTTTCGTTTACAATAAAATTTAACACATATTTACCATCTATATAACTAATAGTTGGGTTGTGTGGAGCGTTAAATAATCCGTTTTTATCTTCTACCGCAATACCAACATATTTAAAAGGTCCTTCTGGACTATCGCTTACATAATGACCAATTTCACAGTCTTTAAACCAGCCACTAAAATCTTTTTGAGTAGCCATAGGCCATTGGGCTGCAAAAAGATGTACTTTTCCATCTTTATCTATAACTGGAGATGAACCCCAAACATGCATACCTTTATTCTCTGCTGCAACACCTACATATTCGAGTTTCATTTTATCTGAAAAGGTACTTTGGGATGACTCAATTGTTGATATTTTACTTTTACACCCAAAATTTAAACTGGATAAAAATAGTATTATCAGTAACTTTTGTGTATTCATATTTTCATTTTTAGAATTGTTATTTTACAGGTCTAATCCACATACAATGTCCTCCTCCAGGGGCTAATATTGCTTTAATTAAATCTCCTTTTTTTACATTTCCTTTTCTAATTTGATACGCCTCTGGATTAGTTTTACAATAAGTTTCTGCTGTATCTTCATAAAACGTAACTTCATAATTTTGACCTTCTTCAAGAAAATCTAAATTTATATCAAGTGTTCCTCCTTTTTGATCAATTACACTTCCAATAAACCATTCTTTTCCAAAACGACGTGCTGTAGTTATATTTTTACCAATAGAAGCATTTAAAACTTTACTTTCATCCCATTTACCCACAGGCATTTTCTGAATAAATTCAAATAAATCTGCTTTTGACTCATAGGCTTCTGGAGCATCTGGAATACATACCAAGCCACTAAAAATCACTAAAGTTCTTGCTACTTCAGAAGTTACTGTAGAAAAATAAGAATTTGTTTTTTTAGGTCCTTTTTGTCTATCTCCTTTATTAATTCCAGTTAAATCAAAATTTCCATTATTCATATCTAACGGTCCTTGAACTGCATTAATTAGTGCCATCTTAATAAAGGTTTCTGGCGTAAATGCACTTCTAGAATCTTGCTGTGCGTGACAATATTCTCTAGTAATTGCATTGGGATAGGTTCTTTGTACACCTGTAAAAGGAACAGGACTGTCATGAAAATCGATTAACAATTTATTTTCAGCACTTTTAATAATGGCATCTCTAGAAAAGTTAGGATTATTTCCCATAAAGCCATATTTTATACCTTTCATATCTAAAGATTTAAAATATGGAAACAATGCATCATCCCCATAATTTCCTTTATGCCTGTCGTAATAAAGTAATAAATCTACTTCTTTTTTTGCGGCATAAGCAATTACTTTTTGCAAGTCTAATTCTTTAGCAATATCAAAACTTCCTTTGTATGTTTTTGTATACCAATTAGCGTCAATTAAAAAATATTCAATCTTTTTTTCTGCTGCAAAATCTATAAATCGCTTGTAACTATCTGTGTTTACGCCATATTTAAATCCGTCTGCAGTTGTATAGCCATGAACGCGCCAATCCCATAAAGTTTTACCGGGTTTTATCCAGTCTGAATTTTCAATTTTATTAGGAGCTGCTAAATTTAATGCAACTGAATTAATTACCAAATCTCCTGCTGTTTCTCCTAATAAAATTACTTTCCAAGGTGTTATTAATTTTCCATCTAGACTATTAGTTTCACTTTTAGAAATCAATTTTTCTGAATGCTCATCAAAATCAATTTTCATTGTTTGAAATCCTTTTGTAGAAATTAAATCTGATTCTAAAATAGAAAGAAATTTTTTCGATGATTTTTCAACTACTACTGGTATACCTATTTGTTGTTTACTAAGGTTGTTTAATTTATAGGGCCCTTTAGGCTGTGTTCCTTTAGCCGTATAATAAAAAGTATCTGTATTAGATAAATTATATTCACTATAAAAATTAAATTGATCTTCTTTTTTTATATCATCTAACTCAAATCTAAAACCAATACCATCATTATAAGTTCTTGCAAAAAGTTTTCCTTCAATACTATCTATTTTAATCGATAAAACCAACTCATTATAATAATCTCTAATTTCACTAAATTGTCCCCAAGTAGGTTTCCACGTAGTATCAGACGATTTAAGTTCTGCTTTAATAATTTCAATTTCAGCATTTGGTTTAATTGTTAAGACTGATGTATCTATAACACTTTCTTTTTGCCAATTTAAGGTATAAACTAAGTTTCCTTTTAACTTTTTTAGACTTAATTGCACTGAATTATCTGGAGAATCAATTTGATAAATTTCTTGTTTTGTAGAACAAGCACTCATCACTAAACTAAGTGCTAATAAAATTGAAAAAATAGTTGTTTTCGAGTTTCTTTTATTCATTATATTCTAATTTTAATATCGCTTATTACTTCAAAAATTCTTTAACAACATGTTGCTTCAAACTTTTGTTTTTATAATCTGAACTTACTTAATATTAATTGATATTTCTTTTTCTGATTGATTTCTCATAATAAGTAAGTCTATTTTACCATTAGTATTTTCTACATTAACTTTTAAAAAATCATTAACTGTTTTAATCTTTTTTTCTGAAGCTTTTAAAATAACATCACCTATTTTAAGGCCGTTGTTTTTTACTGCAGGACTCTCTTTAAAAACTTCTAATACAATTACACCTTCAGCTAAATTTAAACCGTAAGCAGATTGTTCTTCTTTAGATTCAACACTTTTAATCTTATTTTTTAACCACACTACTACAGAACTACTTTCCTTTTTATTTTCTGTAATTTTTTCAATAATTGGAACTTTAGGAGTTTTAGCAATGGCTTTTAAACTAGGCTTTTGAACACCAAACCTACCCATTGGGAAGTTTTTAAATCCTATTTTTAATGCTGGTGAATTTTCAGCAACCGAAAAATCTAAGTTAGCCGGATCTTTAAACATTGGATTTCCATAAATACTATGAATATCTCTATTGTGAATTTGAGATTTTAGCAAGGCTACTTCAGTAGGGAAAAGATTGTAGTCAAGTTCTTTTCCCCAACCCGATAAACGAATATCTTTATATGCTCCTGAAACAATATTTCTTTTAAAAACATCTTCGCTATTTACAAACCAGACATGTGGATGGAAGGAATTATTAACCATAATATTATTTTCAACCAAACGATTGAAGCCTTCACGTAATTTAAGCCCTTTATTTAGCATTAAATTATTATAAATATGGTAGTTTGAAGAACCATCGTCTAAATCTACATCCCAGCCGTGATCACAACGAAAACGATTATTTCTAATAATGGTAGTTTTAATAGCATCCCACTTATACATATTTGATTTTGCAATAATTAAACTATCTAACACATTACGATTTGGATGCCAAAACCGATCTCTACCCCAAGAATTAAATGAGCCATGGTCATTAGTTTCTAAAACAGTATTAAACACATCGTTATATTCAATTATATGTCCGCCCCAAGTTCCTTCACTAATATTAATTCCGGCTCTAGGTACATCATAAATGCTATTATTACGCACTGTAATATCCATAGACATGGAAATTTGAACACCTGCGGTTTGCTTTTCAACTCTACCAATCCGATGAATTAAATTATTTTCAACTAAACATTCTCTAGGATACAATTCGTTTTTAGGCCCAGCAATAGTATCCATTTCTGAAATTGATACAAATTCGGTATAATTAAAAGATGGAGACCTAGCAGCTGAAGCATCTCCAATAAAAGAAATAGCACTTGCGCCACAATTATGTATATGATTTCCTTTGACTTCTAAACCTTTGTTATACTTACTTGCCATAATAACATTACCACTCAAGTTCGTAAAAACACTATTTTCTACCTTACAATTTTCAGTTCCTTCAAAAAACAATGCACTTCCTCTGTAGATTGTCCAATCACTTCTTAATAAAGGTTCGTAGGTTTCCATAAAAGTACGTTCGGTATTTTTAAAAGTAATTTCTGAAATAGATACATTTTTTACTGGGTTATTTAATGTACCTACTACCTTAATTAAATCTTTAAGTACTGACACCTCATATTTTGAGGTATTTATAGAAATTACATCTAAAGGCCAATAATAAAGTTTGCTATTTTTTTTATCTAAATACCATTCACCTGGACTGTTTAATTCTTCAAAAACATTTTCAACCATACGATATTCTTTATGAGGTTTAGACATACGATTGTTTTGCTGTCCGCCTTCTAAAATAGGAGTTCCATCTTTATTTACACCCGTAATTACATAATGAAAACCTCCCCATCTACCAGCATGTGAAGCATTAAAATAGGCTCCTTCAGGATTTTTCCAAGATGCTACACGTTCCTTAGAAATTGCATCTGAAGCGTAGCCTTGCCAATAACGACTATCTTCATTATAATTTGGATAGCGTGCTAAAATTTGTGGAACTTCATTCACTAATAATTGATCAAAATCTGAGTTTTCAGCAACATCAGTAACAAAAATATTTTTATCATATTTTTTCCAGATTGGATTTAACACTTTAGATCCCTTAATACTAACTTCTGAAGCTTTAGTTCCTTTTATACTAATACCACTTAATATTGAAGGTATTATTATTGGTTCTGATAGATAATAATCACCAGGAAGTATATTTATAATTATATTAGTTTTAGAATCTTGAAACTTAATTTGCTTTGCTTTTTCAATTGCGTTCGAAATTTTTGAAAATGGTTTTTGTTCACTTCCATCATTAATATTTGAACCTACTTTTGAAACAAATACATTCACCGTTTTCACATCTTGTGCATACGTAATGTGACTTATAGAAACGACACAAAGTATCATTAAACACACATCAAATAATTCTTTCACTTTCATTCTATTAACATTAGGATTTCTAAAAAAACGGTTGTTAGTTGTATTACCAATAAAAACAACATATTAAATTTCTTCAGAAGGCTTTGTTTAAACAAACTTTAATTCTTCTTTTAATCTCTGTCAAACCCGTCTAAATCTACTTTTTTTGTTCCTTTTAATGCTTTTGAAGCATCTTTTTGAATTACATTAGGATGATGTTGTTCCTTTTTTGTTACAATTTTAAACGACCATGCATACATGCTTTTTCCTAAGTCTTTTGGAGGTGTAATTAAAAGTCCTTCTGAAGTCATTTTCCATTTAACTTTACTTTCAGATCCTATTAAACTAACCGATTTTACAGTTCTTTTTTTCCAACCTTTAGTACCTTCAATTATAAATGAGTTTAATGGTTTAGTTGTTTTAATAGCATATAAATTTTTTCCATTTGTTGTAAAAGATAAGTTTTCATTATCTTGATGTGTTATTTTCCAATATCTAGAACCATAAATAGCTTCTCCATTAATTTTTAACCATTTCCCCATGGCCTTTAAGCGCTCTACTTGCCATTCTGGAATGGTTCCATCTCCTTTAGGTCCTATATTAATTAAGAAATTTCCATTACGACTAATAATTTCTACCATTTCATGAATAACATCTGATACAGATTTCTTTTTAAATGGATAATTAGGATCTTCTTCCTCTGCTAAATAACCAAATGAAGTACCAAATGTTGTACAACTTTGCCATTTTGGTCCTATTACTTTTAATCTTAAATTATCTTTTTCTAAAGCTCCAACTCCATCTGGCCAGTTTCTATTTCCTCCTTTATTATTTAAATAAACTTCTTGTCCTTTTGCAGCTCCATTATTCATAAAATCGGTTATCATTAACCTTAATTGATCATAATAATATTGAATTTCTGGTTTAAATATTGCTTTTGCCGCATTATTTCCATCACGCGTAAAGATTGGAATATCGTCTATCCATAAAAAATCTGGTTGGTATTTATCTTGAATTTCTTTCCAACGCGCTACATAATCATCAACAAATTCTTTACTATACGTAAATGGTCCATAAAGTGATGCTGCTTTAGGTACACGTTTTATTTCTTCAACAATATCTGGTCTTGGCTCTCCATTAACCACATATTTTTGTGTTGCAAAAAAACCAGTATGTCTTTCTCTGTGGTAAGAAGGTGCATATTTTAAACCTTTTTTACGTACCGCTTTCCCTAAATCTCCAACAATGTCTCTTTTTGGCCCCATATCAACTGAGTTCCATGGTGTTAATTCTGAATCCCAATTTGCCCAACCATCGTGATGTTCAGCTGTTAAAACAACATATTTTGCACCTACTTCGGCAAATAATTCTGCCCACTCTTCTGGATTCCAATTTTCTGCTTTAAATTCTGGGATTATATCTTTATATCCAAAGTCTGGTGGATTTGCTCCCCAACGTTCTTTCATATATGGATAATAATATGCTGGATCTTCATACAAAATCTTAGGTCCGTGTTCTGCATAACCTCTATTTCCTTTTCTATGACCAATTACAGAATATGGCCCCCAGTGGATAAAAATTCCTATTTTTCCATCATCAAACCAAGCTGGAACTTGCATTTTTTGAAGTGATTCCCAACTACCATTGTAAGGCTTATTTATTTCTTGTGCATAAGAAGTACTGTTGAAAAACATACAACATAATATAACTAAACAGATATTATACAATTTTTTTATTTTCATTAATGATAGTTTTTTTTGATTATAATTTAAGAGTCTCTAGTATTTTGTCAAATAAATTAATATAGTTTATTTCTCAATTTTGTCATTTTCTAATGTATACTCAATTGGGACTATTGTTCCATCTTCTCGAAATGTCATTTTTTCAAAACAAGCGGATCTACGATAAAATGAACCATCATTAACATCTCCTCTATGGTAAAAGAAATACCACTCGTTATTAAATTCTATAGCAGATGCATGATTAGGTGCATTAGGAGCATCAGGTGCTAATGTTCCCTTTAAGGTTGCGTATTGTGGTAAAGGCGTATCTGCCATCCAATATTTAGTAACAGGTCCTACTCTTGCATTAAAATAATAAATACCATTTCTTTTAAATATATGCACTGCTTCGCTTACAATTTCTTCACTTAATCGAACCCAAGGACCATCAAGTTCTATCATATTATCTTTTAACTTTGCACCCATAATATGTGCTCCTGGTTCGCCAATATTTACTTTATGGTCATTTCCATAAATATAAGCTTGACCATCATCATCTACAAAAACTGTAGGATCGAAAATAGTTGTAATCTTATCTGAAACTGCTTCTTGCCAAGGACCAATTGGAGTTCTACTTTTTGCTACACCAATATGTGTTTTATTATAAGGGAAATAGAAATAATACCAACTGTTTTTATAAGCCACATCTGGAGCATTCATTTGCCCATGAGCCCAAGTATATTCTCTTGGTTTTATAACCACTCCGTGATTTATCCAAGTTTTTAAATCTGAAGATTCTAAAACAGCATAGTCTTGCATAGTGCTAAAATTTACTGCATCTGGAACATCTCTAGATGAATAAACATACACCTTCCCATTAAAAACCTCAGCAGCAGGATCTGCAGCATAAATAAATCCAGGGTCTGTTTTCTTTAAAATTGGATTTTGAGCTTTGCAACTACTAACAATAAATGCAATTAAAAAAATAAAAAAAAATACGTTTCTCATAATTTAATTAATTATTGGCTCTATTTGCTTCCAATTATCCATTTCTTCATTTGTTTGGGTAGTTCCTTTGGTACTTCTACCTTCTAAAATAATTTTCTTTAATGCTTCTTTTAGTTCAGCTGCCTTTTTTGGATATTCGGCTATTAGATTTTTAGTTTCTCCAATATCATCTTTAAGATTAAACAATTGCATTGCTGGTAAATCTAGATTCTTATTTTTAATTTCTTGAGGTTTTGGATAACTCCATCCAGCAGAACCTTCAGTAACACATAATTTCCAATCTCCTTCTCTTATTGCAAAACTTCCATTTATAGAATGATGAACCGTATATTCTCTAGCTGCAACTTTATTAGTTCCTAAAATTAAAGGCAACATGCTAAAACTATCTTCACCTTCTGAATCTTTTATTTCATATCCAGAAATTTCTGCACAAGTAGCAAAAAAATCTGTAGTACAAATTGTTTGGTCTGAACTAGAATTTTTTAATGCTTTACTTGGCCACTCTACAACAAAAGGCACACGATGACCTCCTTCGTAAATATCGGCTTTCATTCCTCTATAAACATAACTAGGGTCGTGATTAAACTTTTCTAATTCATTAAAATTTGCTCTTGGAGAACAACCATTATCACTTGTAAATACCAATAATGTATTTTCTGAAATACCTTGTTTTTTAAGTGTTTCTCTAATTTGACGTACAACATCATCTACTTGCATTACAAAATCTCCATATTCATTTGTATTACTTTTTCCTAAAAATTCTTTTGTAGGTAAAATTGGTGTATGTGGTGCAGGTAACGGAAAATATAAAAAGAACGGTTCGTTTCCTTTAGCTTTTTCATCAATATAACCAATTGCTTTATCTGTTAAATCTTGTAAAACTGTTTCATGAACAAAATCATCTGAAGTAGGTCCTTTTCTCCAAAAACCTTTTGTATTTCTATTGGCTGTAGTTTTTGTTGGTTCCATGGTTGCATAATCATTTTCTACATAAACATACGGTGGCATGTCTAAAGAACCGCAAAACCCAAATGAATAATCGAACCCATGGGTTGACGGTCCATTTTTTATAGGAGCTTTATAATTTACATCTTGTATTGTATGTAAATTGTTTATTTGTTTTACTTCAGTATCTGTATTAAATTGCCAGTCCCAACCCAAATGCCATTTACCAATAAACGCAGTAGTATATCCTTGATTTTTTAATACATCAGCAACCGTAGTACGATTTGGTGTAATTAATGTTTTTGAATAACCACCAAGCACACCACTTTTTAAAGCACTACGCCAATTATAACGCCCTGTTAAAATACCATATCTTGTTGGAGTACAAACCGAAGATGACGTATGAGCATCTGTAAACATAACGCCATTACTTGCCATTTTATCTATATTTGGAGTAGGTATTTTTCCTTCTGAATTAAAACTTTGTATATCTCCATAACCTAAATCATCAGCTAAAATATAAATGATATTTGGCTTTTGGAGAATTGCCGTTTTTTTTGATTTTTGAGTAGAACAACTATTAAACAATAATGGAATAAATACTAAAATCAATAGTAGTTTGTTAGGTTTTTGCATTGTATTTAGGTTTTATTATAATCTTTTAATGTGCTTCTGCTAATTTTTCTAATAATACTTTAAAATGTTATTTATTAAGCTTTTTTATTTTAACACAATTTCAATAACAGGAATTTCAACATTAGGTTTAACAACTGGAAGACTAAGGTTAACATCTTGTGCTGCCATTTCTTCTTTCCCCCAGGCTCCATGTCTATTCGCTATTTTTATTTCAGAATTATCATGTAAAAACTGGGCATATTTTATTTTACCTTTCATTCCTTTTAGGGTAAAATTTTGTAATGGATAATCTAATAAATGAATATACAATCTATGTGTTTTTGGATTGTAAGTTAATAATGAATTAGCAGGAACTTCAAATTCCTCTGGAGCGGCTGTACATCCGTAAATTGCTTTTCCGTTATATTTCATCCAAGTTCCCATTTTTTTAAGAGCACTTTCGGCACGGTAATCAATTTCACCTCTTCCATTTGGGCCAACATTTAATAAAACATTACCACCTTTACTTACTGATTCTATTAATAATACTAATAACTGTTTGTTATCTTTCCAGGTTAATTCATCTCTATAATATCCCCAAGATCCACTAAAAGTTTGACAGGTTTCCCAAGGTATTTTTTCTCCATTATAAGTAGGCCATTCTTCAACTTTAAATTGTTCTGGCGTTGTAAAATCCCAACCTCCAGCATATTCTTTTAAATCTAATCGGTCGTTTACAATAATTTCTGGCTGAAGTTTTCTTATTAACTTCATAAGTTCAACTGAGCCCCAATCTTCTCTACCTTTACCATGCTTACCAGGAATAGAATAATCTAACCATAACATATCTACTTTACCGTAATTTGTTAAAATTTCAGTTACTTGGTTTTTTAAATATTCGCGATAAATACTCATATCGCGATTTTTATTCAATGCTTTATATTCTTTATCCGTTTTTGGAGACATTGGATGTACCCTATCAATGGTATAATGAGGGTGGTGCCAATCAATAATAGAATAATAAAAACCTATTTTTATTCCTGCAGCTCTAAAAGCATCAACCCATTCTTTAAGAGCGTCTTTACCATATTCGGTATTTGTAACTTTGTATTCTGTATATTTAGAATCGAACAAGGTAAAACCTTCGTGATGTTTTGTTGTAATTACAGCATACTTCATTCCTGCTTCTTTAGCTAGTTTAGCCCATTCAGTTGGATTGTATAAATCTGGATTAAAATTATCAAAGTATTTTTGATAGTCTTCATCTGAAATTCTTTCACGTTTTTTAACCCATTCGTGTCTTCCAGCTAAAGAATAAGTTCCCCAATGAATAAACATTCCGAAACGATCATTTGTCCACCAAGCCAAACGTTCTGTTTTCTCTTTTGCTGTTTCGTCCCAAATTTTTTTCTCTTGAGCATTTGAGCTAATAAAAGTAAAAATTAATAGCGATAAAATAATGGTGTTTTTCATTGAATTATAAATTAGATTGTAGATTAAACTTGTTTCTATCCTAAAATTTTAATTTAAAAGAATTGGCTAAACCTCTTTTAAAAGGGCTTCCCATCCTTTTGATTTTATTTCTTGTCCAACTTCACGCAGTACCTTTACATCTTCAGGATGCATTTCTCCACTTGGTAACGGCCCTGTATTTAACAATAAATTAGCTGGATATTCATTTGCTCTTTTAAGCATCTTTATCACTTCTTCTTTAGATTTATGATTTCCATCTTCTGAAGAAAGATAGCCCCACCCTTTTCGTTGTAAATGATCGCAAATTTCTAAAGGTTTTTCTATTTTTTGTCCTTTTTTATATTTACGCTCAGGAGCAAGAAAATCTTCTGTTCCAAGCATCCCTTGCTTATATGAAACCAAGGTTTGTGGTTGTTTGCTATGAATTAAATCGTATAAGTCTTGACATTTAAAAAGAGAACGATCTCCCGAAGCTGGTGTAGCAAAACCATCTAACCATATACCGGCAATATTGTCATAATTTTCAAGTAATTCATTCACTTGGTTAGACATAAATTCTAAATAAATATTTAAATCATGTTCTTCTCCATATTTATAAAATGGTTCTTTGGTTTCGTAATCTGGACGCGCAGCTCCTTTCCATTTATCGTTATTTGGAGCGTGTGGATGACGCCAATCACGTCCATGAGAATAGTATAAGAAAAATGCTAAACCTTTTTTATTACATTGTTCTGAAAGTTCAGCTACTAAATCTCTTTTTGCAGGGGAATTTACACTATTGAAGTCTGTAAATTTTGTATCCCACAGGCAAAAACTATCGTGATGACGTGTGGTTAAATTTATATACTTCATTCCTGCTTCAAGAGCAAGATCTGTAATAAAATCCGCATCAAATTTTTCGGCCGTAAATTTATCTTTTAACTTGGCATATTCAGCTACATGAATTTTTTCATTATGCATTACCCATTCATGTCTTCCTAAAAGAGAATATAACCCATAGTGAATAAACATTCCATAACGCGCTTCTTTAAACCATTCAACTGCTGCTTTTCTAGGATCTTGATTATAAAGATCTTCATAATCTTTTAAATATGGAGGTATAGAATTACCAATAATATTTGAACATCCAGTATATAGCATTGCTCCAGCACTTGCTAACAACGATAAGGTTATAAAATTTCTTCTATCCATAAGTTTGCTTATTTTATTTTTAATTATTTTATAAGATTCTTTTTTATACACAAATACAATAAAGTGTTTATTTTTCTTGATCCCACAATCTATAGGGATCATTATTTTCTATCATTTGTTCTAATAATAATTGTTCCATTTCTGCTAATTTTTCGGCATATAAAGGATTGTTAGCTAAATTAGTTTCCATTTCACCCAATTTTTGGTGCTCTTCTAAAAACTCATTCGGATTTTCAGCAAGATTAAAAAGTTGTGTTTTTCTAATAGAACCTTTCATAAGATCGTATTTTATAAGTTTCCAATCACCTTTAATAACACTACGCATTCCAGGTTTAGACCCTCCACAATATACTCCGTACATAACATCTCTCATAGTATTTTTTTTACCTTCTAACAATGGTTTAAAACTAACTCCTTGAACAGTTTCTGGAATCTCAATACCCGCTAAATCACAAACTGTTGGTAAAATATCTAAAAGATAAACATTTCCCTTAACACGTTGCCCTGCTTTAATATTTGGACCTTTAATTATAAATGGCACACGAGAAGTATGTTCGTACAAATTTTGTTTTCCCATAAGACCATGCCTTCCTATTGCAATTCCGTGATCCGAAGTATAAATAATATAGGTATTATCTAATTCTCCCATTTCTTCAAGCTTCTTAAGCACCTTACCCATTTGAATGTCTATGTTTTCACTACAAGCATATTCGCGTCCTAATTCATTTTGAATTGTTTGTTTATCTCTATTTTTCCAAACTCCAACTACACGTTCTTCATCTCTTAAATTTTTATGCCCGTGAAAGAATGGGTGTGCTGGCAGGTAATTATCTTGTACACCTGGTTGTTTTGAATTTATAGGGGGAATTGTGTTAGGATCTTTATGATTTGTAGCTCCATATTTTGCTAACAACTCTGGAGTTCCATTACGCTCGTCGTGTGGGTGAGAAAACCCAAAATAAATAAAGAAAGGGTCTGTTTCTTTACTTTCTTCACGATTTTCTAAATAATTAAGTACTTGTTTAGAATGCCAAGCACTACCTGTTTCTTCGGTACCTCCACGTTTTACAGCATCATGAACTACTGTAAATTGTTTGTTTGCTGCTCCGTAAGAATTTCCTTGTTTACAAGTTCGCATGGTTTTATAACCAGCTCTATTAAAAACGGCTCCTATTGTTTGAAGTTCTAAACTATCTGGAGCAGTTATATTTTCGTTAAAACCAGCACTACGTGGTAAATCCCAAACTTTACGCCCAGACATAATCATATGACGAGAAGGCGTACAAACAGCTCCATTCATAGCTCCCATATTACGTGCGCTGTCAAAAACTATTCCTTCTTTTGCTAGTTTATCAATATTTGGAGTATCTAGTATTGATTTTTCATCGTAGATTTTTAAATCGAACGGAGATTGATCATCTACTAATACAAATAGAAAATTTGGTCTTTTTTTGTTTTCTGTTTGTGCATATGATGTAACATATACCATACACAATAAAAAAATTACAAGTATTTTTTTCATTTATTAATTTTTATATAATTATTGATTTTGATATTCTTTTATTTATTACTTCTTCTTTTAATTGCCAACGCTCTTGTTTCTAATGGAAACTCGCTATGTTCTGTTCTAGCATTTTTTAATATACGTAGCATTTCGTTTAATTTTTCTGGTTCTTTTAAGACTAAATTTTCAGTTTCACCAATATCTTTTGAAAGATTATACAATTCTGGTTTCCCTTCTAATTTCCATACCAATTTCCATTCGTCTTTTCTAATTGCTTGAATAGGCCCTTGTTTTTCATTAAATTCCCAGTACAAATAATCATGTTTTTTTTGAGCTTTTGTATTCCCCATCAATTCTGGCATTAAAGAAAGTCCATTAATATCTTTATTTGAAGGTTTTACACCTGCTAAATCACAAACTGTTGGTAAAAAATCCCAAAAAGCAGAAATATGATTACTTTTAGAACCTGGAGCAATTTTACCTGGATAATTTGCAATAAATGGAACACGAATACCTCCTTCATATAAATCTCGTTTTCCCCCTCTTAAATCTCCATTACTGTTAAAAAAATGATCATCTTTTTCATATTCTGGCCCATTATCACTGGTAAAAAAGACTATGGTATTTTCATCTATTCCAAGTTCTTTTAATTTTTCAAAGAGTGTTCCTATATCTCTATCCATACGAGAAACCATACCTGCATAAGTAATATTTCCTTCTTTATCATTTTTGTAATGTCCTTTAGTATTCATTTTACGTTTAGGCCAACCAAGTGTTTTATATGGTTCTTTAGAATCTTCAGGCACCGTTAATTCTAAATGAGGAATTGTTAAAGCTAAATACAGAAAAAAAGGATTATTTTTTTCTTTTTCAATATAACTTAATGCTTCGTTTACGAAAACATCATGCGTATATTTTCCTTGTTTTAATTTAAAATTATTATCCTTCAAAATAAAAGGTTCATTATTTTTGTAAATAGTATCCCAATAATAATGATGCGCTTCACCATGTGTTTTATAACCTAAAAAATAATCAAAACCATGATTAGAAGGCATATTTCCTTTAGCAGTTCCTTCTGAAAGCCCCCATTTACCAATAATGGCTGTTTTATATCCTGCTTTTTTAAGTTCATTTGCTACAGTTGGCTCGTTTGGTTTAAGGTTAACTGGATTTCCGCTTTGAGTCCAAACAGGATTTCCTCTAACACTTGCATGTCCTTGATCGTATCCAGTTAATAAACTAGCACGCGATGGCATACATACAGTTGAACCAGAATAATGATTTGTAAAAATGATTCCTTCGGAAGCCATTTTATCTAGATTTGGAGTTTTAATTTTAGTTTGCCCGTAGCTACCTATATCTCCGTATCCTAAATCGTCTGCCATTATAAAAATAATATTTGGCTTTTTCTCTTCACTAATTTTTGTTGTTGTAACATTTTGATTGTTTTTACAACTCAAACTAAAAAACAATAACATTCCAATAAAAAACAGATGATCTATTTTAACACTCATTTTATATCTTATTATTAACTAATAAATAGTATTTTTTTTACAGAGATAAAGTTAGTGCTTTTTTAAAGTAAAATTTTCTCAATAGAGGGATAAAAATGTTGCTTAAAAATACCCCCCCAATTTTATACTCATTTAGATAAAATTGGGGATAATTTTTTATGCAAAAAAATCTACTTTATTTTAATAACCTAGACTTCTTATTTTTTTACTTAATTGTTTCATTAATTCTAAATTGTTTTAATAAATCAATACTAATCAACTGTAGTTTTACTATCCCACCAAGTATCGTTTGGCTTAAAATCATCGGAAAGAAATTTCAATCGTTGTTTTTCTAGATTTGGCCACTGATTTTTAATTACTGATTCCAAATATTTTTTTTCTAATTCAGCGTTATATTCATCATCTTTTACAGGAAATCTTGCTCCTACTTCATTTAAATAATTAAAAAGTTTCTCATCTAAATATTTTACTGTATCTGGATTATTTTCAGCAATATTATTAGCTTCTTCAATATCATTTTCAAGGTCATACAATTCTTTATGTCCATCTTCGTAATAATGAATTAACTTCCATTTTCCTTCTCTTATGATACTTGAAGGCTCTCCGCCCTGATTTCCGTAATGTGGATAATGCCAGATTAATGGACGTTTAGCAATAGTTTCTCCTTTTAGAATTGGCACTAAACTTACTCCATCTTGGTGTTCTTCTGGTAAAAGATCTGCTCCAACTAATTCCAATAAAGTAGGGTAAAAATCTGAACCCGTAACTGGCGTTGTATTTATTTGACCGTTTGCTAAACCAGGAACTTTAATAAAATAAGGCTCACGAATTCCACCTTCAAATTGATAACCTTTTCCTCCACGCAAAGGAAGGTTTGATGTTGAAAATGAATCTCCTGAAGATACCCCTCCATTATCTGATGTAAATACTACAATTGTATTATCATCAAGCCCCATTTCTTTTAAAGAATTCATTACTTTTCCAATTGCATCATCCATTGTTTCAACAAGGCCTGCATAAATTGGGTTATCTTGTTGCTGTTTAATTGGTAAAAAGTGCCCCATTTTAAACCCTTGTTCTGCAACACCTAATTCTTGAGCTTTCTGTTGGTATTTTTGCCACTTCTCTTGTGTAGTTTGAATAGGACCATGTACTGCGTAAAATGAAAGAAAAGCAAAAAAGGTAGTATCCTTATTTTGTTTCATAAAATTTATTGTTTCATCTGCCAAACGCATAGATAGATTTTCTCCTTTTTTTGTATTTGGTAAAGTTGGATTTATCCATGGTGAAAAGTAACCTCCTTTTGGGCTACCACTCTCCCATCCTCCTTTGTTAATATCAAATCCGTGATCTTCTGGAGAAGATCCCTCTCCACCTAAATGCCATTTTCCAGTAAAAAATGTTTTATATCCTTGAGTTTTTAAAGCTTCAGGCAAAGTAGTATAAGACAAATTTAATTGATGATTATAATCCGCCGGAAGTAACTTATTATATCTTTTTTTATTTCTCCATTTTTCTCCTACTGCTGCACCTATCCAATCTGTTATTCCATGACGTGCAGTATTTTTACCTGTTAAAATACTAGCTCTTGAAGGACTACAAACCTGACAATTAGCATAGCCATTTGTAAAATTCATACCTTGATTGGCTATTTTATCAATATTAGGAGTCTCATAATATTCACTACCCATAACACTTGTATCTTTGTATCCAAAATCATCTGCAAGAATGAATAATATGTTAGGTTTTACTTTTTCATTAGTAGTAATTGAACTCTTATTTTTATCACTTTTACAACTAAAATTTAATAGAATTAAAAGTGTAAATACTATAAATATGGGTAATTTAATTTTCATCTTTTTTATTTTCTTGGGGTAAGTTGGTTATATAATAAAGTGTGTTTTTCTACAATTTTACCGTGTTCATCAATCAACCTAAAAGTAACCTGAGGTTCTTTTGCTTTTGTATTAAATAAAAATTCGCCGAAAGCAATTATTTCAGTACCTCCATAGCCAAAAATTTGATTGGTAGTATCTTTTGCCATAGCTTTTGGCCCAGGAACACCGCCTAATGTTCCTGCTTCAAATTCGTGTATAATATATCCTGATGGTCTAGGTATATTAAATGCACGTGTTCCATGGCGGTCTCCACTAATAAATAAAACTCCTTTTATATTTTCTCTTTCAATAAGGTTAAATATTTCTTCTCTTGCAGCAGTATCCCAAGTACCCCAAGAATCTTTTCCATTAGATATAGCGTCGCTCCACATAGTTCCACTTGAAATAATTTTAAAAGGAGCTATAGAATTTTTTAAAGTTTCTTTTAACCAGTTTTGTTGTTCTATACCTAAATACGAACCATATTCGCCTCGTGCTTCAACTGTACGGCAAGAACGCGTATCTAACATAATTACTTCAACAGGACCTATTACAGTGCTAAAATATATGCCTTCTCCTTTATACTCTGGATTGTTCCAATTCTGATACCAAACTGCTCTAACTGCCTCAACATCATCACTAGTGAATTTATCTGGAATACCGCTTAGATCGTTATTAAAATAATCGTGATCATCCCAAGCAGTATATAAAGGAACATTGGCTGAAAGGTCTCTCCAAGGTTTAGACATATCTCGTAAAAGATAATCTGACCTATGTAGGTTAATTTTATTTTCCCTATCATCAACAGCTATATCGCCAATTAACAACATTACTTGTGGATTTCTTTTTAGAATTTGTGTTACTAAGTTTGGATTATGCAATCCTACTTTATGAAAATCTGATCCAAAAGCCACTTTAAACAAGCCTTTTTCTTTAGTAGTTGGGGCTGTTTTAAATCCCCCTTCTGCTAGCTTAATTTCATTTTCATAAATTTGATACTTATACTCTGAATTAGCAGTTAATCCATCCAATACTATCCTTTGCTCAACACCTGGTGTTATATTGTTTTTAAAATATATATGCTCCCTCTTATCTTTTATATTCAACACTTTGATAGTAATAGGTGT
Organism: Lutibacter sp. A64; assembly: GCF_022429565.1. Classification (NCBI taxonomy): domain Bacteria; kingdom Pseudomonadati; phylum Bacteroidota; class Flavobacteriia; order Flavobacteriales; family Flavobacteriaceae; genus Lutibacter; species Lutibacter sp. A64. Next base: position 3,868,722 of record NZ_CP092487.1, on the reverse strand, counting down.
TTCAGAGTATTTTCGCAACCAAACAGTTACTTCTTCCTCTTGTAAATTCCCTAGTATAGGACCTCCTATTAGTGCTAAATTATGCTTTTTTGCAGATTCTAAAATCTTAGCATCTGCAAAATTCGCTTCTGTATTTTCTAAAAATACAGCACGAGATTCCATATAAAACTGTCTAATATTTTCAGGTAAAAGTCCGTAACTATCAAGCAATAAAGTGTCAATTTCTAAATCTCCTTTATGTGCTTCTTTAAGTGTTACTTTATGTTGTACCGGAACAACTGTGTTTTTTTGACTGTAACCTTTACAGCTAATAAATAATATTGTAAAAACTAAGCAATACCTATTAAATACATTTATATTTTTCATTAGTTGAATTATCAGTTAAACTTTTGATATATTAGTAATGGTTACAATTTTAAAAACAAATTTACAGTTTATTTAAAAATAATTTCATCAACAAAGAGACCTTTATCTTCAACTGTTTCTAATTTAATTGTATTTGCACCTCTATTAATTTGAATAGAAACTTTTACTTTACTCCAAAATTCTCCCCAATTATCTGTACTTGGTAAAAAAAGCTTATCTTTTACAACCTCATCATTAACTATAAGTTTAACATAAGTACCTGCAGCACCTTTAATATGTGCACTATATCTAATGTATAAATCTATTTCTCCTGCACCTCCATCATTTTCTTGATACCAAGCCACAGACGATCCTACTTCTTTATCTAAACTTACATAACCTTTACCTCTAAAGTTTGAACCTTTTGCTAAAACACTACCATTAACTACTGTAGCTTCTTCAGCTTGTTCTCCTATTTCTGTTACATTTGTTATATTTTCATTCCAAGTAAATCCTTCATTTGCTCCAAATTTTTCTTCCAAAACTTGTAAAGCTTCACCATCTACAACAATTAATGCTTTTACAGTTGTTTCTGGTGCAATTTCAAAACTCGATTCATATTTTTTAGAATTAATAGTTGGATTAGTACCATCTGTAGTATAAAATATTTTAATTGTAGGATTAATTTTAGCTCCTCTTAAATTAAGAATTTCGGTATCTATACTTACTTTATTAGAAGTAATTTGTTTTTTCTCTCCTAAAATACAACTTGCTAACAAGTTAATAGCACCAGAGTTATTTGTAGATTCTATATAAGCACGTGTTAATCCATAAAATGCTTTTCTATGATTTAGACCTACATGTTGTTCAACATCAACAGGACTTCCATTATCTAAAGCTTTAATTCTTCCTGCTCCAATTACATTAAAATAAGTTCTATTTTCTCCATAAGGATAAAATTCACCAGTATTATCTGTTGTTGTAACTCTTACTTGTACAATATCATTTGTAGTATCTTTTAAAGGTTCACCATCAATTGATAATTTAATTTTAGAAGGCGCATTTGCCGTTTTTATAACCTTTTCAGAAACTACTTTATTGTCTTTATAAGCAACAGCTTTTAAAGTACCTGGTTGCCATTTAACTAACCATTGGCACTGCATTTCATCCCAAGCTTTTCCTGGTTTCTTTTTTCCTAAAGATGTATTGTCAAAAAATAGCTCAACTTCATCGCAATTAGAATAAACCCACACTGGAATTTCTGTACCCAATTCCACTTTTGGATGTGTCCAATGTGGTAAAATATGAACCATTGGCTCTGTTGTCCACTGACTTTGGTATAAATAATACAAATCTTTTTCAAAATTTGCTAAATCTATAGCACCTCCCATAAAAGCTTTAAAAGGCCAACCACCATGTACATAACTTGCTTCACCAATATAATCATAACCTGTCCAACGGAATGAACCTGCATATTCTGGTATATCTCTAAGTTGTGCTATATTTAAACGTGATGATACACGCACAGTTGCATTGTCATAACTTGAATTAAAAACTTGTTTTCTATTTTTTCTATCAACTTCATCAACCCAATCATGAGTAAATACTTCTTTTTCTGTTAAATCTGGAATGGCGTAAGGTCGTTGATTTTTATTAGGGAAACCATCTCTAAACCAAGTTTTGGTTCTGTAATATCCTCTTACTTGCCAAGTATGTGTATTTTCTGTTCCTATAAAAACTTTTCCTTTTTGATTTTTTTCTATGTTTTCCATAAATCCTTTCTTCTCACTACCTCCATTTACACCTAAAACATTCATATGGTTAGACCCAGAATGACCTGAAGTTACTGGTCTAGTAGGATCTAGATTATTACAAGCTTCAACTAAATCCTTAGCTATAGGTCCTCCTGTTTCGTTTCCAACACTATAGATAACAATAGAAGGGTGATTTCTATCTCTCTTTATCCAATCTGTTAAATCTTGCTTCCACCATTCATCAAAGAAATGTGCTCCATAATCGTTTTTAGCTTTTTTCTTCCATCCATCAAAAATTTCATCCATTACTAACATACCAAGCTCATCACATAAATCGTAAAATATTGGTGTTTGTGGGTTGTGAGCCGTTCTAATTGCATTGACTCCCATATCTTTTAACTGTTGAATTCTAAAACGAAGAATTTTATCAGGCACAGCTGCTCCAAAAGCCCCTGCATCTTGATGGTTACATACACCTTGTAATTTAATATTTTCTCCATTTATCCACATTCCTGTTTCTGCAACCCATTCAATATCTCTAACCCCAAATTTAGTTTCAACAACATCTACTACTTCTTCATTTACTTTTAACTCACTTTTTAAGGTATATAAATACGGTGTTTTTATTGACCAAAGTTTTGGGTTGTTTAAAGTTAAGTTTGTTTTAATTATTAAATCTTCACTTTCCATTAAACTATCTTCTGTAGTAGCAATTACTTTTCCACTTTTATCTACAACGGAAGTAATAAGTGTTCCTGTTTTAGCTTGATCGTCTATAGTTGTTAAATCAGTATCTACAAAAATGTTATTCTTTTCTGTTCTTACAAAAATTCCATCTCTTGTAATATGGTTTTTATTTTTTACATCTATCCAAGTATGTGCATAAATTCCACTTCCAGTATACCAACGTGCCGAAGGTTGTTTACTATTATCTACACGTACAGCAAAAGTTATTTTTTTTGAAGTTTGTACAATTTCTGATATGTCATATGCAAATGAAATCCAACCATAAGGTCTGGTTCCTAATTTTTTACCATTTGCCCATACTGTACTATTCATAAATACCCCATCAAAAGCTATTTCTACATGTTGCCCTTTCCAAGTTTCTGGAACAGTAATGGTTTTTCTATACCACCCAAATCCAGCAGGTAAGTAACCACTTTGTCCGGCCATTGGGTTATTTTCATCATATTCACCTTCTATACTCCAGTCGTGAGGTAAATTTAATGTTCTCCAAGAAGCATCGTTATATTCAATTAATTCAGCACCTGTAATATCTTCTTGAATAAATTTCCAATTGGAATCAAAATTCACACGAGAATTGTTACTTATTTCAGTTGTTTCATTTTGGCAACTTATAAACAATAAACTAACTATAAAAGACAAGATTAAATAAGTTTGTTGTTTTAAATAGGATTTATTAATATATGACATAGTAGTATTTATTAGTAGTAATGAAGTTTTAATCTCAAAAAACACATTACTTACATTATATTTTTATTTTCTATAGCTTTTTATGCTATATGTTAATTTTAATGGTTTGGTAACACTTTATTAGTATTTACCAATTATTGGTTCTAATTGGAGTTTTATATCAACGTTATTACTTAAAGACTTAGCACCCCTGCTTTGGTCACTCACAATTAATAACTCAAATTTATAAAAGTAGTTTGTAAAACGTTGATATAATAATTAATACAAGCAATTTTTTAATCAGCTACAAAAGTATTTTGACTAAATGTAAAAACATCTGACGGTGTTCTTGCTTCTTTTAAAATAAGCTCCATTTCTTTTACTATTTCTGGGTATTGACTTGCTACATTAGTTGTTTCTCCTTCATCTTTCGATAAATCATACAATTCTATAGGAGCATTTGGTTCTTTTAAAACATTATATTTAACGGCTTTCCAATCTCCTTTTCTAACAGCTTGTCTTCCACCTCTTTCGTGAAATTCCCAATATAAATATTCATGTTGTTTTTGTAATTCTGGTTTATTTAATAACGTTGGTAAAAATGAAATTCCATCCAAGTTTTCTGGAACTGGTATCTCAGCAATTTCTGAGAATGTTGGAAATACATCCCAAAAAGCAGAAACTAAGTCTGTTTTTGTACCTTCTTTTATTTTCCCTGGCCATTTAATTATCATTGGTACTCGAATACCACCTTCGTACAAATCTCTTTTTGTTCCTTTAAATGGACCACTACTTTTAAAATATTCTGGGTCGGCACCACCTTCTGAATGAGGTCCGTTATCAGACGCAAATACTAAAATTGTATTATCTTCAATTCCCAGTTCTTTAACTTTTTTCATTATTTCACCTACTTGGGTGTCCATAATCTCTATCATTGCTGCAAAAGCCGCATGTGGTTCGTCTTGTGATTCGTAAAAACCTAATCTATATTCTGGTCCTCCGTCTACGCCTTCGTATTTTTTCTCTGGTAAATATTTTCCTTTGTATTTTGCCATAATTGAATCTGGAGCAACTAATTCTGCGTGTGGTATTATGGTTGGTACATACATAAAGAATGTAGTGTCTTTATTTTTTTCTAAAAATGAAAGTGCTTCATCTTGTATTAAATTTGGTGCGTATTGCTCTTTTTTAAATCCGCTATTGCCTGCCAAAACTATAGAATCTCTATTTGACCATAGGTGAAATGGATAGTAATTATGGCCTAAACGCTGGCAATTATATCCATAAAAAGTATCAAATCCTTGATATACGGGATCTCCTTCTGAACCTGGATATCCTAATCCCCATTTCCCAAAGGCTCCTGTGACATATCCTCCTTTTTTTAAGGCTTCTGCTAAAGTATAAGTGTCTGCTGGTATTGGATATTGTCCTTCTGGTTGTATCTCTTTATTTCCTCTTACTGGTGTATGTCCTGTATGCATTCCTGTTAATAGAGCAGATCTTGACGGTGCACATACCGTATTACCTGCATAATGTTGAGTAAATAACAATCCTTCTGAAGCTAATGCATCAATATTTGGCGTACTCAATTTTTCCTGTCCGTAAACACTTAAATCGCCATATCCTAAATCATCGGCAAGAATATAAATAATATTGGGTTTTTTAGAAGACTCTTGTGCTATGTCTAAACTGTTCTTTTCTTTTTGATTTGAGCAAGAAATTATGCTCGATAAAAGACACACATAAGCAATAAAAGAAAGTAAACTTTTCATAATTGGTAAATTTTAAAATAGCTAGAGTGTAAATATTAATATTTACACTCTAGCTTTTGGTTATTTTATTTTAACGGTAACCGTTATTTGTAGGGTCAGAGTCTAATAAATTTGCATTTAATAAAATTTGATTTTGTGGTACTGGAAGTAACACATGGTATGGTTGAATATTAGCCGCAGGATTATTCCAACTTCTATGTTCTGTATTTTTTACTACATCTAGCAATATTCCCCATCTAATTAAATCCATTTTTCTATGTCCTTCTGCAGCAAGTTCAAATTTTCTTTCAGAATACATTGCTTCTCTAAACTCAGATTGAGACATTCCGCTCCAAGGTTGATCTGGATCAAAAGCTCTTTCACGTACTTTATTTACATATGGATATGCATTAGCAGGACCATTTAATTCATTTTCTGCTTCAGCAGCCATTAAATAAATATCAGCCAAACGGAAAACAATATAGTTTTCGTGGTGGTTATATCTCACTGAATTTACCTGGTCTAAATTCCAATTTTTTCTGTAATATGGAAATGCAAGTTCAAAGCCTAAATATTCTGTTACTATAGTTGCATCATAACGTAAATCTCCATCTTGCCAATTATCTCTATCAGCTATTTCTGGTAATGGTATTGCCCATCCATACCCTGTCATGTCTTCTTCTTGCTCTAACATTAAACTTTGAAAATATTCCCATCGTTTCATTTGGGTTCCATTAGATTTAAGCACTGGATTTCCAAATTCATCAAAAGCATTTTCATTTCTATTTGAAGGTTCATCTCTTATTCGAGGATTATAATCATCTGTTCTTGTAGTATTAAGTTCATCAGCTTTAAAATCAATAATAAAAATATGTTCGTTATTTATTGAATTTGTTGGATCTAATTGATTAAAAACATCTGCAAAATTATCTAATAATGTATGATGCGAATTATTAATAATAGCATCACAATCACTTTTAGCTAACGCCCATTCTTTATCAAATAAGTGAAACTTCGCTTTTAAAGCATAAGCCGCCCATTTTGTAGCTCTTCCTAAATCTGCACTTGAGTAAGATTCTGGTAATAATGAAATAGCTCTTGTTAGATCTTCTTTCATATCTGTTCTAATCAAATCTTTATCATATCTACCCAATTCTCCAGCTTCAATAGGATTTAACATTTCTCTAAAATATGGAACATCTCCCCATAAATTAGTTAAGTGAAAAAATGCCAAAGCTCTTAAGAACAACAATTCACCAACGGCTTGATTTCTTGCCGCTTCTGAAATTTTTTCATTTCCATCAATATTGGCTAAAAACTCTGTTGTTCCATTTACTACTTCATATAATTGAGACCACACACCATTACCATCGGCTGTACCTTCTGCAATTAAATAATTATGAATGGATCCATTTACATTTCTATTAGGGCCAACTTCATCTGCTCCACTTAAATTATAATCATCTAAACCTCTTTGTCTATATAAATTATTATTATGGTATAATGTATAAATACCATTTACAGCCAATTCAGCTTCCTTGTCATTATTGAAAAAGTTTTCTGGAGTAATTGCATCCCTCAATTCCTCTTCTAGATATTCATCACATGAAATTATAGCAAAGAAACCTAATAATACTAGGAGTATTTTATTTTTTAATATATTTTTCATTTTATTATTTTTTTAAAATTCCATTTTTAATCCAAATGTAACAGACTTAGCATACGGATAAGTACCTGCTGCAAAACCTTGAGACACTGATCCAAAACCACTACCTGCACTAAAATTATTTGTTTCTGGATCTCCTAATTTAAACTTAGAAATTAAAAATAAATTAGAACCTGTAACATATACATTAAATGCGCTAAATGTATTATCCCATCCAATTTTATCTAAAGGAAGATTGTAATTTAAAGTGGCAGTTTTTAATCTTAAAAATGAACCATCTTCAATATTATTAGTACTATTTGGGTTAAATAAACTTGCAGAAACACCTGCTCTAGGAACATCTGAAGTTTCATTCTCTCCTTCTATCCAACGATCTAATACTCGTGAATCTAAGTTTTCTTCGTTTCTTCCATAAAATGAAGTTTGAGTTCTAATATTAAAGATATCACTTCCGTATTGACCTTGAAAAAATACGTCTAATGAAAGATTTTTATACGTAAAAGTATTTCTAAAACCTCCATAAAAATCTGGTTCTGGACTTCCAATTATTGTTGCATCTTCACTGTTCCAAGATGGATTATCATCTAAATTTTCAAATCTTGGACCACCAATAAATGACATTCCTTCTCTACCATCTGCAATTATTTCTTCAGCTGTTTTATAAGTTCCTAGATAATTAAGTCCAATAAATACTGGCATAGATTCTCCAACAATAAGTCTTGCTGAAGTACCTCCCTGATTACCTGTTGATTGTAAGTCTATATATTCTCTACCATCTAATTCTAAAACTTCACTTTTGTTTGTTGAAATTGATAATGTTGAACTCCAAGAAAAATCTTTTTTCTCAACATTAATAGTATTTAAAGAGAACTCAAAACCTTTATTTTCAATTGATCCTACATTTTGTAATTGAGTACCTCCACCTGCTTGTGCAGATAAAGCTTTAGCTAACAATAAATCTTCTGTAGTTTTTTTATAGTAATCAGCTTCAAATGTAATTCTATTGTCTAAAAGGCTTATTTCAAAACCAAGATCTAATTGTTTTGTAGTTTCCCACTTTAAACCATCACTAGGTACAGAGCCTAACTGAACTGCATTTACTACATTATCATTAAACACATTAATTGTATTGTTATATGTTGCAATTGAATTGTAAGGACTTACACCCTGCTCACCAACAATACCATAACTACCTCTAACTTTTAAATTATTAATAACATCTATATCTTCCATAAAATTTTCGTCACTTGTATTCCAAGCAAGACCTACAGAAGGGAAAAATGCATATTTATTTCCTGCTTCAAATACAGAAGAACCATCGTATCTACCAACTAAAGTTAAAAGGTATTTACTTTTATAACCATAATCTACCCTACTTAAAAATGAAGCTAGCGTTCTTTGGCTATATCCTGAGTTTGCATAATAAAGTGTAGCATCACCTAAGGCAAGATTATTAAATGATACAGCATCATTTGGAAAACCATCGGCTTCAGAAACAGTACTTTCATTATTATCTTTTTGCCAAGTAAATCCTCCTAATATTTTAAGGGAATGATCTTCATCTGCAGCTACATCATAAGTAAATGTATTTTCATTCAATATACTTTTTGAAAAATTTGTAGCTACTTTTCCATAACCTGTTCCTCCTTTATTAAGTATTCTATCTGGTAAAGCTCCAGGAAGATAATCGTTGTATTTTGTATGCGTTATTTCGGCACCAATAGTAGATTTCAATTTAAAATTTTCAAACAATTCATACTCAAAATATGCATTAGAAATAAGTTTTGTAATTAAATCGTGATCTACTCTTAAATTAATATCTGCTTCTGGATTTCTTTGTGTTCCAGAACTAATAGGGTTCACCCCATTATAACTACCATCATCATTATATACTTTTGAAATAGGCAAAAGCGATTGTACAATATTTGAATAATTTACTTTGTTATTCTCTTTTTTATAATGTGTAGCGTTTAAACGAATTCCCATTTTAAACTTATCAGAAAGTCTTACATCTAAATTAGTTCTAAAGGTTACTCTTTCTAATCCAGATCCTCTTAAAATACCTTCTTGATCAAAATGATTTATAGAAACATAGTAGTTTGAATTTTCTGAATTACCCATTATAGATAAATCTGTATTCATAACATGACCTGTTTGAGATACAAGGTCTAACCAATCGGTTGTTTCAACTGCTCCTGGCTCATCAAATATCAATGGTAAAGTAGGGTCTGTTCCTCCAAAACCATTATTTAGATTTGGATTAAATTGACCAGCTTCATTAATATAATTCACATAATCTTCTCCACTTAAAATATCAATTTCATTTGCTACTTCTTGAACACTGTAGTAATGATTTAAGCTAATTTTTGGTTTTCCTTTTGAAACTTCGGTACCATTTTTAGTTGTAACTAAAATAACCCCTGAAGCCCCTCTTGTACCATAAATAGCTAATGCTGTTGCATCTTTTAAAACATCAACAGATTTAATATCATTAACGTTTAAAGTGTTTAAGTTGAACCCTGTTCCAACAATAAATCCATCAACCACATATAAAGGGTTGTTATTACCATTTATTGAACTAGCACCTCTAATTCTAATAGTTGAACCCGATCCTGGATCACCACTATTAGATGTTACTGAAACTCCTGTAGCTCTACCTTGTAGTGCCTGATCTAACCTTGCGACTGGTTGATTTTCCAAAACATCAGATTTTACAGAAGATACAGAAGAAACTAAATCTTTTTTAGATGTAGTTCCGTACCCAATTACAACAACTTCATTTAATTGTTGTGAATCTCCTTTTAAAACAATGTTTAATACTTCTTGATCTCCAATTAAAATATCTTGAGCCACAAACCCAATATATGAAAATTGTAAAATTTCACCTTTAGAAACTTCAATTGAATAGTTTCCATCAAAATCGGAAGTCACCCCTCGGTTTGTTCCTTTTACCAAAATATTAACACCTGGCAAAGTTTGATTTAAGTCGTCTGTAACTGTTCCTGTAATAGTTGTTTGAGCCTTTAAGGACATAAAACCACAACACAACAGTAATAAAATACTTAGTTTTAATTTCATACTAATTAATAATTAATTTATAGTTTGGTTTCATCATTATAACAAATGATTACAACAAATCTATAAGATAAATAAAAAGCAAGGTTCTCTTTTTTGGGGTAAATTTGTTGCAAATAACAATAAATAACAGGTATTTAACCGCTTGCAACAATTTAACTCCTATTAAAACAAACTAACACCTATAATCACATACTCAAAAAAAATAAATATACTATTTAATATTAGATTTAACATTCAATAAAAAGCTTAGAAAAAGGTTTTAAACCGATAGAAATAATTAGTACATTCCCAAAACTTATACAAAAAAAAATCTTCTATTTTTAAAATTAAGCATTACTATTTAAAAGTAATATCAAATAATTAACAATAGAAGATTCAATTAAAATTAAAATATGTATTATTTTTTATAATAAAAAACTATTTTTCATAAATTATAGTATTTATAGATGCTCCTAAAATTATAAGTGGCTTATTATTCTTTATTTCAACATTTTTTAAGTTTAAAGATTTATTTGTTGTGTACATTTTTTTTACTTTAAATGTTGAAGTACCATCAATTAACATATCTAAATGTACAGCACTTTTTTGTTGATTAACAATTACAACAACAATACTATTATCGCTATTTTTATATGCTGAAACTAATAAACCATTTTTTAAATTTTCTATAGAGTTTAAATCTTTATAGTCTACTTTAATTCTTTTAGCCTTAGGTCTAATAAATCGCGCATAATTACCCAATGCCCACAATAATTTAGAGTCTACAAACTCACCATCATCTGTTGCTTTATCAACATAAATTAAACCATCTTTATAATTATAAGCGCTTAATGCAATCCACCAATGCCAAGCACTTGCGTTTGATATTGTTAAATCTGAATGAATGACCCTTGAAACATACAATGCCGTATTCATCCCTAAATCTTTCCCTTTTCCTTTAATTTCTTCATTATTTTCCAAAACACAGTATTCAGTCATCCAATATTCAAGATTGGGGTATTCTTGTAACTTTTCAGCTATTTTTTCACGTTCTTTTTTCAGTTTTGAAATTTTCCAAGTAGTAAAGTAACTATGTCCTGCAAATTTTGATGCTACCGAATTTAAGTCTCCTATATAATTACTGCTTTCGGTATTAAAAAACTCTTCTACTTGATTACTTCTATTATTAAACTTAGTTTTTTCGGAAGTTAAATAACCAATAGAACCTGCTTCTGAGATTTCCAACTTTGTTTTTAAATTTTCCTCATTAAAAACTTTATCAATAGCCTTTGTTGCTAATGCTAGTTCATTGTTATTCCAAGGAGAACCTTCTTGACTTCCTTTTATCCACTCCCATTGCGGCTCGTTAAAAGGACTTATATAAGTCAAGTCAATATTTAAATTACGCTTAAAGTTCTTTACAACTTCAGCCAAAAAAACAGCATAAGAATTATAATTCGCTTCCGCAAGGTTTGATGAATTTGCATTAGATGGGTATGCTTTATTATTTTTAGTTAATTGTACTGGAGGGCTATTTACAAAACCAACAAAATCTTTTACACCTCGTTGCTTTGCAGCTAACAAAAACCATTGTTGACCACTTTGACTTTTCCAATTATAACTAAGGTCGTCTTGTAAAAAACCTTCTGCTCTTCTCCAAGGATCTTTAATACCGCTTAATGCACCTTGCTCTGCACTTCCTGCCCCAATGTTAAACCGCCAAGCCGCCAAGCCAATTCCCTTTGGAGACCCTGTTGAATCGTACTCTAAACCGAATAATAAGTCGGCAATTGCATTCTTTTTTTCTAAAGGCCAATTACCTACAAACTGGGTTGTCCAGGCGTCTGAAGCACCAAAATTATGAATAGTTTGATATTCAACTTCAGGAGTAATTATAACTTTTAAACTATCTTTTTGTTGACCAAAAGAAAATTGAAAAATTAAACCGATAATAATGTATTTTAGTTTTGTTCTCATTTGATTACTTTATAAGTTGTTTTAATCTATATATTTTAAGACGAGAGTATTCTTAATTTAATGCATTTTTAAATTTAAAAAATAATTAATCTATACTTTCTAATTTTGGTACATTCAACGCTTCAATTGCATTTGGTGTTCTATTTGAAGTTACATCCTCAAAACCATACCACATTAGTCCAACTCCGTACCCCATATCACAGTCTGTCCAGCTCCAAATTTCCATATCAAAGTGTAATGAAGAAGAAAAAGGCATTACATCTAGAGCTCTAGTTCTAACTTCTGTGCTAAAACCTTTTGTATTTCGCTCATCAGTAACTTTTCTATTTAATTTATTATAAACGTTACTTTGTGGTTGTGCATGAAAAGGGTGCTCATAAAAATCGGTGCTTTTACCTCCCCAAGAATAACCATAATAATCTTCTGTTCCTGTTCCAAAAATGGATGGAAAATCTTCTCCATCTACCCAAATTTTTTCATCACCTTCTCCCCACCATTTTTTAACAGGGTTCATTACTGTTAATGCATCTCCAATATAAACTCCTCGTCCTTTTAATGATATAAAATTCCAGTCGGAATATGGTCTTGTAGCAACCGGATATTGACCACGCCATGCTGCGTTAAAATACATACTTCGCTTATCCCATTTATAATCTCCTACTACTGCATTTAATTCAACATCAATTACAGCTTCACTTAAGTTTTCAATACTTATACTAGCCGATTTTTGATAAGGCATTACCCATTTGGTAGTCATTGTACCATCTTCAGCAACCGTATTATGCCAACCTTTATAAGGATTTAAACCTATTCCTGACCCAAAAAAATCTCCAATAGGACACCATACAGTTTCTTTTCCATCAAAATTCATTTTAACAATGGTAGATCTCATTACGTCATCATTAGTATAATCACTTAATTTAAGTGTAAACATATTAATAGCCGCTGCTCCATTTGGTAACTCTATTGTTTTTTCTCCAGAAGCTGGTATTTTTACATTTAAATTAACCGATTGACCTTCAGTAGTATTTACTGGATTTAATAATTTTTCACCTATTTGTACAGTTAAACTTTTATTGCTTTCAAAATCTTCTTTAGAAAATGTTTTAATGTTTGTTCCTTCAGGATATTCACGATATGTAAACTGATAAAAAAATGGACGTCCAGTTGTAGTAATTTTACAACTTTTAGCATACGCTATTGGAAAAAATGAAACTGCAGAACGTAATGATTTATGTGCAAACGGAAACGGAAACAAACCATCTCCATTTAATAATTGCAACATATTGCCTTCTACTATTGGTGTTTCACTTCCATCTAAGTAAATTTTAATTTGAATATCTGTATCTGGCTTACTATCATTTAAAAAAGGCATCCAAGTTCTAACAATAGCTCCAGGACCATTATGATCCATTAATACCCATTCTTTTTGTTGATTGTTTTCTTCAATACGAATAAAATTATGGTCTTTATTGTTAGAGTTAAAATCGTGATTTATAAACCAACCATCGATATCTAAACTATCTACAGATGCACGATTATAACTACTTGCTTGTTTTAACCTAAAATCTACTTTTGGATAACGCGACTGCTCGGTTCTGTTAACCATTTCTTTTAACAAACTTTCCGTAGTAATTATTTCTTTTGAATTATTACACGAGAATAAAAATATCAACACTAAAGCACTACTTATTAACTGAATTTTTTTAAAAAATCTCATTATATTTTTGGTTTTTTTAATTATAACATCTTATAATTATTCTATTTCCTGCAGTTTAAAAACTATTTTTTTTTCTTTTTCTGAACAAAATTAGGATCGTAATCTAAATTTAATTCTGTAGGTATTGGAGCATTTGTATTGTTTCTCCAACTATCTAATTTTTCTAAAAGTTCTCTTGCCTTTTCTGGGTTTGCGTTAATAAGGTTTGTACGTTCTCCAATATCTGTAGATAAGTTGTATAATTCTAAAGCTTCATCTTCAAAATATTGATGCAACTTCCAATTACCTTCAATAATAACAGAACCAGGACGAGTTCTAAACAAAGGATCACGTGCATCATCTTTTTTTCCTGCATAGGATTGTAAATAAATTGGAAAATGAAAAAACAAGGCTCTTTCAGTAATTGATTCTCCTTTTAAAACTGGTAAAATTGATGTTCCATCCAAAATTTTATTTGGTAATTTAACACCGACCACATCCATAAAAGTTGGATAAAAATCAAGATTACTAATTGGGGTATTTGAAACTGAATTTGGTTGTACAACTCCATTCCAGCTAATAATATATGGCACTCTAATACCTCCTTCATAATAAGAACCTTTTCCTGCTCTTAATGGTTCTTGAGAAGAAACAGCTCTAATTCCTCCATTATCTGACGTAAATACTATAAGTGTATTTTTTAAATCTAGCTTCTCTAAAGTATTTAATAAAATGCCTATATTTTTATCTACTGTCTCTATCATTCCAGCATAAACAGCTTTATTTTGAAGTTTATTACCTCCTTTATCTGTATATTTTTTTTCTAATAATGAAGTTGTAGATAAAGGCGTATGGACAGCATAAAAAGGAAGGTATACAAAAAATGGCTTTTCCTTATTTTTTTCGATAAACTTAATAGCTTCTGAAGTAAGTCTATCCGTTAAATTTTCATTTGGTGTATTATCTTCAATGTTTTTAATATTATATGGACTAAAATAACCATCAGATCCAGGGTTTCCATTAAGAGCACCACCTACATTTACATCAAACCCCTGTGTTGTAGGGTCTTCTCCTAAATGCCATTTACCAAAAGTTCCTGTAACATAGCCTGCTTTTTTAAACATTTCTGCCATTGTAAACACACTATCATTCAATATTTCAGTATTTTTTATTGATATTAATTTACGCGTTTTTTTATTTCCTCTATCTGAATTACTAACAGTATAAATTCCGTGTCGTGGTGTATTTTGCCCACTTATTAAACAAGCTCTACTTGGAGCACAATTTGAGGCAGAAGCATAACCATTGGTAAACATCATACCCATTTCAGCTAGTTTAGAAATGTTTGGAGTTTCATAAAATGAACTACCATAAGTTTCTGTATCCATCCAACCTAAATCATCTACATTTATATAAATAACATTAGGTTTTTCGGTAGTTTCATCTTGTTTTTTAGTAGTGCAAGAAAAAGAAAAGACAATCAGCAATACTATAATAAATAAGTTTTTCATAAGAAATTCAATATAAATTTATAAAACCTAAAAGATTTTAAAACAAACCATAATTTGTTCAAAATTTAGATTACAACAAATACAATTAGTTTTTAACTTGTTTTTGCTTATTCATTTTTTCTAATACTCTTTTGTGATACTCTAATGGAAAGTTATTATTTTCTGTTCTAGCTTCCTTCATTAAATTAGCCATATCTTCTGCAATTTCAGGATTCATTTTTGCAACATTATGAGCTTCTCCAACATCATTAGACAAATTATAAAGCTCTATAGATTTCTCAAGATATTTTACTGCTTTCCAATCTCCTTTTCTTACTGCTTGAATAGGACCTTTCCCTTCATTAAACTCCCAATATAAATAATCGTGTTTCTTTTGCTCTTTACCCAATAAAGTTGGTAAATATGAAATACCATCTATGGTAGGGTCGCTTGGTTTTATTCCTGCAATATCACAAACAGTTGGTAAAAAATCCCAAAATGCGGAAATATGTGTTGTTTTTGAATTTGGCTGAATTGTTCCTGGCCAACGCACCATAAATGGAATTCTTATTCCACCTTCGTACAAATCACGTTTTTTACCTTTAAAATCGCCATTACTGTTAAAGAAATTTTTATCGAACTCGTGACCATTATCACTTGTAAATACTACAATTGTATTTTCATCTATGTCTAAGGTTTCTAACAACTTTAGTAAATCACCAATATCACCGTCCATACGAGAAACCATACCTGCATAAGTAGCATGTCCATCCTTATCATGCTGATAGCCTTTATTTGGTTTCACCTTTAATTCACGTTCTTCCCAATTTAATTTTTTATAAGGCACTTTCGAATTTTCTGGAACTGTAAGCTCGTAATGTGGAATTGTAAAAGCTAAATATAAAAAGAAGGGATCTTCCTTATTTTCTTTAATAAAATCTTTGGCTTTTTTTACAAATGAATCGTGCGAAAAAGTCCCTTTCTTTTCCATAACAATGTTACCTGTTTCAAAAGGCTTATTATTTTCCCATAAAACATCAGGATAATAATGGTGTGCTTCTCCATGATTTCTGTAACCATAAAAATAATCAAACCCTTGATTTAAAGGTAAATTTGCATCATCACCACCTTCAGACAGGCCCCATTTACCAATAATCCCTGTTTTATATCCCGCTCTTTTTAATTCTTCAGCAACAGTAACATCTTCAACTAATAAATTAACAGCTTTTCCCGTTGAAGTCCAATTTGGATTTCCTCTCACTGTATTATGTCCCATATGTTTCCCTACCAATAAAGAAGCCCTAGAAGGCATGCATACTGTAGAACCAGCATAATGTTGCGTAAATAACATTCCTTCAGAAGCCAGTTTATCTATATTTGGAGTCTTAATTTTCTTCTGTCCGTTTATACCTAAATCTCCATACCCTAAATCATCAGCCATTATATAGATTATATTAGGTTTTTTTGAATTATTTATAGTTGAATTTTGAGCTGTAATTTTTACACAACTGGAAATAACAAACAATGCAATTATTACAATTATTTTGAATTTCATAAAGTTAAATTTTATATATTAAAATGAATATCCTTACCCAAATTAAAATAAGGATTCATATACTTTTGATAAGTCTAAAGGATCATCCAGTTCTTTTTGAAGTTGAATTAAATCTTTAAATAAACTTTTGATTTTTTCTTGATGTATTGGATTGTCTGCTATATCATTCAATTCTTCTGGATCATTTTTTAAATTATACAACCGTACTTTATTAATTTCAGGATATACTAATAATTTAAAATTATCTTTTCTAATCATTCTTTGCGCTTTTAAATAAGCTCCATAAATAGCATCATAATGACTTTCGTTTCTTTCTGCTTTTGCTAAATCTAAAAAGCTATTAAACTCAACATAGGCAGGTTTTTCAATTCCTGAAAGTTCTAAAGACGTTGCCATAATATCTTGTAAATACACATCGGCATCAACTTTTCTATTTTTTGGAATGTCTGGACCTAAAATAATCATTGGTGGACGAATACTATGATCGTATAAATTTTGTTTTCCCATAAACCCATGGCGTCCCATTGCCAATCCGTGATCTGCTGAAAAAATAATATAGGTATTATCCATTTTACCCGATTTTTTTAATGCTTCTACAATTTTTCCTATTTGGGCATCAACATGTGTAATACTTGCATAATACTCTTGAGTATGGACTTTAATTGCATATTCTGTTCTTGGCATTGGAGCCAACATTTCATCTCTTAAATAATCTCCATTTTTGATTGAATTTCTATAAGGATATTCAGGTAAAAAACTTTTTGGTGTAGAAATACTTTCTAACGGATACATATCTACATATTCTTTTGGAGCTTGTCTCGGGTCGTGTGGCGCATTAAATGCTAAATACATAAAGAAAGGAGTGTCTTTGGTTTTAGCTTGATTTATAAATTCAATTGCATCATCTTTTACAACTTCACTCCAATGTTTTCCACCTTCCCAAAAACCTCCTTTTGAGGTATCATAAGGACTCCAAGAATTATCGTTTTCATTTAAAGGTCTATTATATCCGTTAGGTAAAGGCGCGTCAAAATTTTTACGCCCTTTCCAAGCATCTTTAGGCATTCCCGGACGTATGTGAACAGTATTATCAAATATTGCAGCTGCAGGAGCATCAACATGCCATTTTCCTGTCATATAGGTTTCATAACCTTGAGAAGCCATTAATTTTGACCAAGAAAGTTCTAAAGAATCTTTTTTAGTCCAATTTTTACGGAATTTATTGGCTCTCCAAACAGTTCGTCCAGTATTCATCATTGCACGTGACGCTGCACATACAGCACCACTCCATGAACCCATATTATACGCATGTGTAAATGTTGTACCAGCTTCAACAAAAGAATCCATTGTAGGGGTAATAATTTCTTTATTACCTAGAGCATGAACCGTTGAATAACTTTGATCATCTGTAAAAATAAAAACAATATTTGATTGTTGTTTTTCAGGTGTTTTATTTTTAGATTTTGTACAACTTAACAGTACAATTGCTAGTATAAATAAAAATATATTTTTCATTTTAATTGTTTGAAATTTATATACAAGTGTTTCTTCCTTAATGATTAAATCAGTTATTTAATTCTTATTTCACTGTTTTTTGAAGAATAAAGTCCATTGTTAAAATCTCCATCACAAGCTTTTAATAATTTTTCTTTAAGTTCCTTTAATTTTTCTGGATATTGTTTAGACAACTCATTTTCTTCTCTATAATCATCTGGTAAATAATAAATTTCAAACACATTTTTATTTAAAATAGCACGTATTTTCCATCCGTCATTTGTAATTAAAGTTGGTCCAGAATATGATGAATAAACAACATATTCATGTGTTTTTGTTTCACCTCCAAAAAGTTCATTATAATAAGAAATCCCATCAATATTTAAAGGTTTATTAAACCCTGTAATTTCAGCTATCGTAGCTAACATATCATAATTTGCAATCAATCTATCACTTGTAGTACCTGGTTTAATTTTATTTGGCCAATTAAAAATTAAAGGAGTAGTAATACCGCCTTGTAAATTACTTCTTTTCATCCCTGCTTGTCCATCATTACCATCAAAAACATCTCCAGCTAAATCACTGTAATATTTACGTTCTAAATTATCGAAACGTTGTCCTGTTTTTATATTGGTATATGGCTTTAAAACACGTCCTTCTTGTCCATAATAAATTTCGTGCCCATTATCAGATGCAAAAATTACAATTGTATTTTCAGCAATCCCTTCATCTTTTAATTTTTGCATAATTTGTCCAACATTATCGTCTAACATTTTAACCATTGATGCATATTCTTTTTCAATTGGTGTTAGTCTATCATCGTTTATAAAATCTGCATGTACTTCTGGAATTGAAACAGGTCCGTGCGGTAATTGGGTTGGAAAGTATAAAAAGAAAGGAGCATCTTTATTTTCAGTTATAAACTGAAACGCTTTTTCCATAAATAAATTCTGAGAATACACCTTTTTACCGGTCATATCATGTCTTTCTCTATAAGCTTCTGGCGTTTCAGGTTCTTTAGATTTACCTGAATTTGGTAGTAAATTTCCTGCTATATTAACTTGTTTTCCATTTTCAAATAAATATGGTGGATAAAAACCGTGTGCTCTTGCATGGTCTAAATAACCGTAATAATAATCCCATCCATGACGTTTCATTTGTGCGTCGGTAGCTGAAAAACCCCATTCTAATTTACCAATTTGCCCTGTTTTATAACCCGCTTCTTGTGCTACTGTTCCTAAAAAAACTTCATCTTCACCAATAGGTTTTAAAACACTATTAATAGATTCTTCAATTTCACTAAGTGTAGCTGTTTTTGCACTTATTTTTTTATACAAACCTCCAGAAGTTATATCAAATTTGTTTGCGTGACTGTCATGAATACCTGTTATTAAAGATGCTCTGGATGGTGCACATAACATATTTGTATAGGCGTTGCTAAAACAAATACCTTCTTCCGCTAATTTATCAATGTTTGGAGTGGTTATAATCTCTTGTCCATTTTTACTTAGCAAGCCCTTTCCTAGATCATCAGCTAAAATTAAAATAATATTTGGCTTTTCATTTAAGCTTTTTCCAACAGGCATGGCCTTTTTTGAATTAATAGCTATTTTCTTCTCTTTACATGCTGCAATTACCAAAAGCAGCAATAGCATTAAAGAAATTTTATTCATTATAAATTGAATTTTTTATTTGACAAGTATTCTATTCTATTTTTTATGTCTTGATTCGTTGTTATTTTTTTTGAAAGTAATTCAAAATTATAATTCTCATTATAGCCAAACTCATTATCTGTTAATAAAACCATTGAATTTAATATTAATAAAGCTTCTGCAGTATCTTTAGATTTATAGAGAACTTGAGCAATTTCACCCAATGTATTTTCATTTAAAAATAACCCCATATACTCTAAAGCTCTCACTTTATTAATTGGCTCTACATCACTGTTTGCAATTTCTTTTAATTTTAATGTAAATTCGTTTGCTTTTTCTCCAAAATTGCTACAAACAATAATTCCCCAATAACGTTCCCAAGGGTCTTTTGAATTTAAGGCCTCATTTATTTGCTGTTTAACAGCATCAAAATCTGATAAACTTAAATCTGCTATTTGCATATATTTTGAAATAGCTTCTTTATGCTCTTGACCAAATTTAATAGGATTATCAAATGCATTATTTATTAAAAAATGCTCTGGATAAAATGATAAATCTGGCATTTTTAAAAGGTGCTTATTTAAGTTATTTCTTAATTGAAGTAAAACTGTTTCGAACTCTTTATTTTCTGCTAAATTATTAGTTTCAAAAGGATCGCTTTCAACATTAAAAAGCATCTCTGTTTTTTTAGGTTTAAAAAATGCTGCTTGTACATCGTTTAATTTACCTTCTTTATACAATTTAGCCCATTCTTTGTAAGCCAATTGCTTGTAACGATAATTATTCATTAAACCATCGTAGTTAAATGGCTGGTAATTTCTTATATATTTATATTTACCTTTTCTAATAGCTCGAACCATATCGTACTTTTCATCAAATCTATCTGCATAACTAAATGTTTCGTCTCTATTATTAATTTCTTCGGCCGTTATATTTTCTCCTAAAAATGGTTTACCATCCAATGCTTCAGGAATTTCAACTCCTGCTAAATTTAATACTGTTGGAGCTAAATCTACAAAACTTACAAAGCCTTTAACTTTACTTCCTAATTTATTATTAACTAAGTTTTTATAATTTTTAGGAACATGAACCAACATTGGAACATGTAAACCTGTTTCATATAAATAACCTTTACTTCCAGGCAATACGCCTCCATGGTCTCCATAATAAAAAATAAAAGTAGAATCGTATAAACCATCTTCTTTTAATTGGTTTATTACTTTACCCATACGAGTATCCATTTCAACAATTTTATCTCTATACAAGGCATTTGTATATTTAAACAATTCTGTATTTGGATGGTTTGGTTGAATTTTAAATGACTCTAAGCTTGTAGTCGTTTTTTTATTTTCAAATGTTTCTTTATTAAAATGAAGACTTCCTTCATGAGTAATTCCACTGTTATATACATGGAAAAATGGCTGTCCTTCTTCTCTATTTCTCCAACTTGCTTTTTTTGAAGAATCGTCCCAAACATTATTCGATTTAATAATATTATAATCTTCTTTACTATTATTTGTAGTATAATAACCTGCTTTTTTTAAATATGCAGGAAACATTTTCACTTCTTGAGGCATTGAAACTTTTTCAATTTTTCTATGATAGTGAGATGCTAAATGAGGTCCATATAAACCCGAAATTATTGTAGATCGTGCAGCACTACATACTGCAGCATTGGAAAAAGCATGTGTATAAACCAATCCTTCAGCTGCTAAATTTTCAAGATTTGGAGTTTCAACACCATTCTCATTAAACATTTTAAGATAATGCATTGAATTATCTTCCGATACTAACCAAACAATATTAGGTGGTGGTAAGTTTTCTGTATTTTGTTTACAAGAAAAAAATAGTACAAGCACAAATAGTACTATTGGATAATTTAAATACTGTTTTAGTTTCATTATAGTATGGGGTTTAATTTTTACGATTTACAATTTATTAAAAAAATTCTCTGCCAATTAATTGACAGAGAATTTACAATAAAACTTAACCTAACTTCATTATCAAAATAATTATTTTAAAGGAGTTATTTTGTAAGAATAATTTAAATTTTCAGCTTTTACTCTAAATTGTTCATGGGCACGAGCTTTTAAACTCCAACTATTATCTCCTCCTATTCCCGTTTGCATATAATCTATATTTATATTTACAAAATCTCTCTTTTTAATATCTGTTGTATGTCTTTGTTGCTTTGTTTTACCTGCATCAAAATCACTATTATATTGATGATGTGCACTAAAACTTATTAATGAACTTCCTTCAATTTTCAATCCTTTTCCTGCCGCATTAACAAACTCTATATAACGTACATCTGTTCTATATCCATTTTCTTGTGGTCTAATATAAGGGAAGTATAATTCTTCAACTGAGGCTTTATACAGTCCAACTAAAGCAGCGGTATTTCTATCGTTATAATTTTCGTGTGGTCCTCTTCCAAACCAAGTAACTGATTGGTATTGGTTATTTATAATAAAATTATTTCCAAATCTTGGTAAAATTGGCAGTTCTGAACTTATATTTTTCAACTGGTTATTTACTGAAATTTCACCTTGCCCATTTACTGTATAACTTACAACTATTTGACCCTTAACTGAAGGTAAATTATATGTTGTTTCAATTTTAACATTATTATTTACGGTTAAAGCTTTAGATAAATCTAATTCTTCTCCATTACTTGATAAACTAACTTTTGTTAACATTTGTGTGTCAGTCGCTTCTTTCCATACACCTAAAAGTTCAGGTGATTTTGCTCCAAAATCATTATCAGTAGTTGCTCTCCAAAAGTTAGGAGTTACACCTTTAACCAATAAGTTTCCATTTCCATAATCTAAAGCATCTAATAAACCTGTTTTTGTATTAAATTTAACTTCAAAATTAGCATTTGAAAGAGTTGTAATATTATCTGTAGTACTAATAGAAATTTCACTGCTTATTGTACTTTCTGAAGCAGTTAATTTATTCGCTGTTAATTGAAATTGTTCAAAAGCAACAACATGTCCTACAGGCATTAAGTCTGTTTCATTTTTATTTAAAGCATAAACATTTAAGTGATACTCTGCTGATGCATTATTTAACTTTGGAATGTTAATTTTAACTGTTTTCGTTTCATAAGAATCGATATCTAACGTTGGTATTTTTCCTTCAGATATTTCAACTCCATTTTCTAAAAGTTTCCACGTAAAATCAAACTCGTTTAAATTGGTGAAATCATAAATATTTTTAATTGAAATTTCTCCATTACTTAAATTAACTGGTTTAAACTTTATGTATTGATATACTTTCTTCACCTCATATAAAGCAGGGTGAGCAGTTCTGTCTGGGTTTACAATTCCATTTAAACAGAAGTTTTGATCGTTATATAAATCTTGACCACCTAAATCTCCTCCATAAGCCCAAAACTCTTCTCCTTCTTCATTTTTAGTTAAAATTCCTTGATCTACCCAATCCCAGATAAATCCACCTTGCATAATATCGTACTTTTCAATAACGTCCCAATATTGTTGTAAATTTCCAACACTATTCCCCATTGCATGTGCATATTCACATTGAATTAATGGTCGTGTAGGGTTATTTTCTGCGTATTTTATCATTCTATCTATTGTCCAATACATTGGAGCTTGAATATCGGTATTACTGTATTGTGTAGCTCCTTCATATTGTGTTGGTCTAGTAGCATCTTGTTCTTTTAACCAATTATAAGTTGCAACAAAATTGTCTCCATTACCAGCTTCATTACCTAAAGACCAAGTTACAATTGAAGGATAGTTTTTATCACGTTCAAACATTCTAATTGTTCTATCCAAGTGCATAGCTTTCCATTGCGGTAAGTATGCTGGGTGAACAGCTTGTGCTTTTTTATTATTATCTAAACCTTGATTTGTAGTTCCCATTCCGTGAGTTTCAATATTAACCTCATCAACTACATAAAAACCATACTTATCGCACAATCTGTAAAAGTGTGGATTTTTAGGATAATGACTACAACGAATTGCATTCAGGTTATTTTGTTTCATCACCTCTAAATCTAGCATTGTTAATTCTTCTGAAATTACATGCCCTTCTGTTTCACTATGATCGTGAAGATTTGCTCCTTTTAATAAAACAGCTTTTCCATTAACTAAAAATTGATTGTTTTTAATTTCAATATTTCTAAACCCAACTTTTATTGCTGTAGATTCACCGTTTACAGTTAGTAAAAGTGTGTATAAGTTAGGTGTTTCAGCATTCCAAGTTTTTACATTAGGAATATTTTTATTAAAGTTTACAATAGTTCTTCCCTTTGCTAAATCAACTTTTTTAGTTGCTGAATAAACTTCATTATCCCCATCAAACAATTGAACTTTAACTTCTTTTTCAACGTTTTTCTTAGAATTATTATCAACTTTTAAATCTACATTAAATACACCTTCTGTAAAATTATTTGTTAAATCTGAAGTTACTCTAAAATCGCGTAATGTAACTTTATTAGTTGCATATACATAAACATCTCTTTCAATACCTGTCAATCTCCAAAAATCTTGATCCTCCATATAACTGGCATCTGACCAACGTAATACTTGAACTGCTAAGCTATTTTTTCCTTTTTTAACAACATCTGTAATTTTAAACTCTGCTGCTGTTTTACTACCTTCGTTATAACCAATTTTTTCTCCATTTACCCAAATATACATTGCACCACTTACACCTTCAAAATGTAAGTAAATATCTTTTCCATCCCAATCATCTGAAATTTCAAAATCTCTTTTATAACTTCCTACATTATTAGTATTATGAGGAATAAAAGGTGGATTTGCTGGAAACATATATGTTCTATTTGTATATATTGGTATTCCAAAACCTTTCATTTCCCAGTTTGATGGTACTTCAATTTTATCCCATCCTTCTAGGCTAAAATCATCTTTATAAAATCCTGTAGGTCTTGCTTGTACACTATCTGCATAATAGAAATTCCAAGTTCCATTTAAAGATTGGTATAATGAAGAATTTTGCCAACTATCATTCTCAAAAGCCTCTGTTGGTTCATTATATTTATAAAATGATGCTGTTGGTTCTTCTCTATTAATTTGAAATATTTCTGGATTTTCCCATTCTGGGTTTTCCCATTCTGGATTTTCCCAATTATTAGCAACATTATTATTACTTGGATTTAAAACTACCTTATTACATGATATTAAAGTAGCTATTACAATTAGTGCGACTAAATACTTACTCATTTTATGTTTTTTATGCATTATTAAAATCTATTTTTTTGCTGTGATATTAATTTACTACAGTAATTTCAATACCATATTAACTATATATTATTCTATTTTTTATACACAAACGAATATACAACAGTTACTTAAAAAAAAATTACCAAATATAGTCTACGAATGTTGCACAAGTAATAAACACCAGTAAAAACGCTTATATGCAACATAAGTACAAGGTATTTTAGACATTTATATCCCCCTATGCTTGTTAAAAATGATGTAAAATAGGTAAACATTGTGTAAATTGCCAAAAATCTCATAACATTGGTTATGTTACATTTTGAATCCACTCTATACATTTATAATAAAGTAGATTATGCTTAAAAATTATTTAATAAAATTCATCTTACTATTTAGTACTATTGTACTCTATTCACAAACTAACTCTGTAAATTTCCATAAGTTAGACATTCATGGAGTGCTTTTTAACAAAAGAGTTAATACCTTATTTGTAGATAGTTTTGGATATTTATGGATTGGAAGTAATTCTGGATTATATAAATACGACGGGCATAATATTACCGAATATCAATATGATGCTTTCACACCACATTCGCTTCCTAATAATAATATCAATTCCATTTTTGAAGATGACTATAACAACTTATGGATAGGTAGTGAAAGTTACCTTATTTGCTTCAATAGAAAAGATAATAAGTTTAAAGGATACTTAAAAAACAAGACCTCAATTGTAAAAAACAAAACAAAGTCTGGAGATATATGGGTAAAGTTAGAAAACTATGGATTATTAAAAGTTGAAACGAATAAAGATGTTAACAGCATAGAATTAGATTCTGAATTTAGCACCCAGATAATTAAAAATATTTATAAGATTGAAAAACAAAACCTATCATTAATTGAAGATAATTTTGGAAGAAATTGGATTGGTACAGAAGAAGGTATTTTAAAACTAAATAAAAAAGGAGAAATTACACCAACAACATTTAATAAAAAGGTTTTAAACATGGAACTTTTAGGTAATAATCAAATTATTGTCTTAACTCCAAGTGACATCTATATTTTAGGATATAACAAATCTGACAGTAAATTAGAGATACTTGAAAATTACACTAATTTATTAACCAATTTTGATCCAAACACAACTTTAAGCACAATTGCAATTAACACTAAAAGTGATGAATTGTGGATAGGTACAACATCTGGATTAATAAAAGGAAATAGGAAAAATAATAAATACGAATTTTCTCATTATTTAAACGAATCTAACTCAGACAATTTATTAAACAACACCATTACTTCAACAATATTTGACACTTACGGAAATCTGTGGATTGGTTCTTTTAAAGGTGTTAATAAATATTTAGGAAGAACTCCACTTTTTGAATTTCATGAACTCTCTACAAACAATAACTTAACCAATTGTTTAGACAATCAAAAATCAAACAAATTATTAGTTGGTTTAAATAATGGATTATTTACTTTTAATAAAACAACTAAAACTGCTTTAAAAATTAATAACACCATAGAAACAGCTTCTGTTGTAACAAAAAACTTCGAAAAAACAGAGCTTATTATTGCTGACAATAATAATATTTATAATTCAAAAAATTACAACCCTAACAACCCTAAAAACTTTGAATTAATAAAAGTTAAAACCTACCAAAATCCAATAAAAGACATTGTACCCATAAACAAAAACGAAATGTGGGTAGGTATTTGGGGAGAAGGTGTAGATATAATAAACAGTGAAAACATACTATCAGAGTTCAAAAAAAAGATTATAGAAGAATTAAAAGGCAATCATACCTCAACAATTTTATTAACTACAGGTAATCAATTATTTATAGGAACAAGAGGTGAAGGTTTATACATAATAGATTTAATAAAAGAAAACTACAAACACTATTTACCAACACTTGCTAATGGTTTAACCTCTAATGCTATTTTAAGCCTTTACGAAGATAAAAGTGGAAAAATATGGATCGGAACAAGAGGTGGTGGTATAAATGTATATGACATAGAATCTAAAAAATTCAAAAATTTCAGAAAAACAACTACTAACAATCCAAAAGTAGTTACTGCCATAGAAGAAGACTTTAATGGCAATATTTGGATGAGTACACAAGACGGTATTGCCATGCTAAATTTAACAACTGAAAGGTTTATGTCTTTTGGTGTAGAAGATGGTATAAATGAAAATCAGTTTGTTTTTAATTCTAGTACTTCAGATGAGCAAAAAAAGATTTTATATTTTGGTTGTGCCGACGGTTTTTATAGCGTGTATCCAGATCAACTAATTCCACAAAACATAGTACCTAATACGGTAATAACCAATTTTTCTACACTTGGAGAAGTATATGAAAACAATTCAGCTAATGCTCTAAGTCCTGTAAATAATATTAACATTTACGCTAAAGAACCTATTGTCTTACCTTACAATCAAAATAACATATATGTTAACTTTTCATCTTTAGATCTTACAGCGCCTAATAAGAACCTGTATGCCTATAAATTAGACGGTTTAAATGATTATTGGGTTTATACAGATGCTTCTAATAGAAGCGCTAACTATAACGACTTAGCGCCTGGAACTTACACCTTTAAAGCTAAAAGTTCCAATAGCGATGGAATATGGAATGAAACGCCTTCTGAAATAACCTTTACAATAAAACCTCCTATTTGGAAAAGCAATTGGGCTATTTTTGGCTACATTTTAATTTCAATTTTAATAATTTATATCAATATTATTTTAATTAAAAGATGGTATTTATTAAAGAAAAATTTGGTAAAAGAAACAATTAGTCGAGAAAAAGATAATGAACACAATAGAATGAAAATGATTTTTTTCACTGATATTTCTCACGAATTAAGAACTCCTTTATCTCTAATACTGGGAACCATTGAAAAAGTTGTAAAAGAAAAGAAATTTACTTTAAGCCCTTTAACAAGTCAACGTATTTATAATAATACACTAAGAATGAATCGACTTATTAACCAAATAATGGATATAAGAAAGTTTGATGAAGGTAAATTTAAATTGAAAATTTCTAAAAATGATATTGTAAGAGACATTAATACCATTAAAAATGCTTTTAATGATTTTGCTAAAATTTACAGTATAAAGTATGAATTTATAACAGAAGACAAAGAAATTAAAGCGTGGTATGACGTAGATCTCTTAGAAAAAATATTATTTAACCTTTTATCAAATGCTTTTAAATTTACCAAAGAAAATGGCGAAATTACTGTAAAATTAGAACTTATTAAACCTAAAAATTTACAAATTAACTCCCACAATATAGATGGCAAACACATTAAATGCAGTGTAAGAGATAATGGAGTAGGAATTCCTAAAAAAGATTTAAAAAGCATTTTTGACCGTTACTACCAAGCAACTAAATCTCAAAGAAATCAAATTCCAGGAACAGGTATTGGTATGGAACTTGTTTCTAAATTAATAGAAAGACACCATGGTACTATTACCGTAGAAAGTGAAGAAAATGTCTTTACCGAATTTACTTTTTACCTCCCAATAGCAAAAAACAAATACAATAAAAACGAACGATTAGAAACCGGAACCCCACTAAAAAGAAATTTTATTAAAAACAATGAATTTCAAATAATTGAAGAAGTTTCCTCTAAGTTTAAAGAGAATGAAATAAAAAAAGAAAAATCTAAAAAACCTAAAATTCTTATAGTTGAAGACAATGATGATTTAAGACAAATGATTAAATCTGAGTTAAACCCTACATTTAATGTAGTTGAAGCTTCAAATGGTCAAATAGGATACGAAGTAGCTTTAAAAGAAAAACCTGAGCTTATAATTAGTGATATTTTAATGCCAATACAAGATGGAGTGTCAATGCTTAAACAAATTAAGAAAAATGCTGAACTCAGCAATATTCCAATATTTATGTTGACAGCGAAAAACTCAAATGAAACTAAAATTGATTGCTTAAGTTTAGGAGCCAATGATTATATTGAAAAACCTTTTAGCCTTGAGTTTTTACAATGGAAAATAAAAAATACACTTACAACAAGACAAGAACTTAAAGAAAAATATAGTAAACTAATAACTACAGCTCCTACTGATATTCAAATAGATTCTAATGATGAAAAATTTATAAAAAAGCTTATCAAAATAATTGAAGAAAATATGAGTAGTAACATTTTAAATGTTGAGTTTTTAGCTTCTGAAATAGGGATGAGTAGAGCCAACCTTTACAGAAAAGTTCAAGTTATTTTAAATGACACTCCTGTTAACTTTATTAAGACTATTAAATTAAAAAGAGCAGCGCAATTATTAAAGAAAAACAAAATCTATATTTCTGAAATTGCTTATATGACTGGCTTTAACAATCAAAAATATTTTAGTAAATGTTTTAGTAAAGAGTATGGTATAAGTCCAACAGAATACATAAAAAAACACGCTAAATAGTTTGCTACAAACTATAATTCTGCTCTAAAAAATAAAAGCTATAGATTTTTTTATAAAACCTATAGCTTTTTAATATTATTTAAATACTAAACAAGTTATTAGTAACTTATTTTATTAAGATTAATAAAATTAACAGAAACAGTAATCTTGATAAGATATTTTTACACTCCTAAAATTTAATCGTCATCTAAAACATCCTTACTAACTGCAGCATCAACATCAATATCTAAATCATCACTAATTATTGGATCCTCATCTTCCTCTTCTTCATAATTTTCCATAGTATCAGCAAGCTGCTCACTAATTTTCACTAAATAAATAGTATCTTCAGTTCTCACTTCTACAGCATCAACATATTGTCCTTTTGAATTTGTAAAATGGATAATATCTCTCAACCCATAACCATCAGGAAATTTCTCCACCAATAAATTAAGAATTTCAGGTGTTAATTTTTTAAAATCTACTAGTATTCTCTTCAAAACAAATCAGTTAAAATTATATATTAAACAATTAAATTTACCTTGAATTTTATTATTCAAGTTGTTCAAATATAAAAAAATATTTGAATGAAATGTTAACTCTTAAAAAAAATATTTCAGTTTATTAATGAATATTTAATTTCAAAAAATTAATAAAAAACAAGTTCAAATATATTTAATTATAAAACAAAAAAAAGACTGTTAAATAGTATAAATTATTAAAACAGTCTTTTTTAAAATAATTAAAATGCTACTATTAAAGCATTTTTAAATTATTAACTTCCATTTCTGTTAAATGTCTCCAGTGTCCTCTTGGTAAATCTTTTTTAGTTAAGCCAGCAAAAATAACTCTATCTAGTTTTACTACTTTATAATTAAAATGTTCAAAAATTCTACGGACAATTCTATTTCTTCCTGAATGAATTTTTACTCCAACTTCACTTTTTGGTTGATTTAAAATATACGAAATATCATCTACAATAACTCGTTTTTCATCTAAAACAAAACCTTCTGCAATTTTATTTAAATCGGCATTCGTTAATTTTTTATCTAACGAAGCGTGGTAAATTTTTTGTATATTGTGTTTTGGATGTGTTAATTTTTTAGCCAATTCCCCATCATTTGTAAACAACAATAGTCCTGTTGTATTTCTATCCAACCTACCTACAGGATAAATACGCTCTTTTGATGCATTGCCAACTAATTCCATAACCGTTTTTCTACCTCTATCATCATCCATAGTAGTAATAAAATTCTTCGGTTTATTTAATAAGACATAACGCTTTTTTTCAGGACTAATTAAAGAACCATCAAACCTAACTTCGTCAGTTAATTTAACTTTATAGCCCATTTCTGTAATCACCTTTCCATTTACCATTGCACTTCCTGCCGCAATAAAAACATCTGCTTCTCTTCTAGAACAAATTCCTGAATTTGCAATGTATTTATTTAAACGTATTCCGTCAACTTCTGGATTACTGGTAGTTTGTTTTTTAGGTGCTTTTGAAAAAGTATCTCTATTTTTAGAAAATTTCTTTTTAGCATCAAATTTTCTAGTAAATGTACCTTGAGGTTTCTTTTTTCCTTGTTGTCGTCCTCTCGACGAGTTTTTATTTGAATTCATTAGTATTTTTATTATTATTTTTTGCAAAAGTAAGGTTAATCCTTTAATAATCTAATAAATAGTTGTCTATAATTAAAAAGATAAAATTATAAAACTGCCATAAGGCTTTATTAAATTATTAATATTTTAATTAACTTGGTAAAATACGCTCAATTAAAATTGAAGTATCTATAAATGCTAAGCTAAAAACACCTGCAAATATAAGCAGCTTTAGTAACCAATGAAGCAATGTGTAATTTCTTTTACTTTTACTAAACCACAAAAACAGTAAAAAAACAATAAGCATTAAAATACTTATGTATAGGTAATATTTCATTCCTCCAATTTCTGGATACTTTAACAAAAAGTAAATTGGGTTTAGTGTTAACAACACCAAAAACGAGATTAATAACTTGGTAAAATGTTCTCCGTATTTGACTGCAATAGTCTGGTAGTTTTTAACAAAATCTCCTTTTATGCGTTCTAAATCCTTTACCAACTCTCTAATTAATAGAATAAAAAACAATAATGCTGCATGTGTAAAAATAATTTCTGAAAAATTTTTATAATACACAAAAACAGCAAAAAAAGGTAGTATTGATAATACAGCAGGAGCAAATAAACCTGTTAACGGATATTTTTTTAACTTATGTGAATACAACCAAATTGAAAAAATATATACTGAAAAAAACAAAGCTGCTCTCCAAGAAACCAACAATCCAAAAACAAAACCTAAAAAATTTAATACAAAATAAATAGGCAATTTAATTTTCTGCTCTACAATAGTATCAATCTTTGTTTTTAAAGGTTTATTTATTTTATCAGTTTCAAAATCATAAAAATTATTAATTATATACCCAGCAGCAATAACACACATTGTTGCTAAAACAATAAAATACAAGTTAACATCTAACAATATGGTTTTTAGTGATTTTTCTGGGGCTAAAATAAATATAGATGTTAAATATTGGGCAATTATAATTAATAAGATATTATACCCTCTAACAACAGAAAACAGACTCAACATTTTAACATAAAATGGAGCATTTTTTTTAGTGTTATTTTTAGAAATTTCGAGTAAATCCATATAAAATTAGCCTACTAATATTGCCAATAAATAAGTGTTTATTTTAATAATTTAGAATTAGAATCTATAAACTAATTCTAGTTTATAGTCTTTTAAAATGGTTTTAGTTTTACTAAAATCTTCAGTAAAACCTAAAATATAACCACCTCCACCAGAACCACACAATTTTAAATAATAATCGTTAGATTCTATTCCTTTTTGCCAAATAGTATGAAAGCGTTTAGGAATCATAGGTTTAAAATTATCAAGTACTATTTTAGATAAATTTTTAACATTACCAAATAACGATTTTATATTTCCATGTAAAAAATCATCTATACAAGCATCGGTACATTTTGCAAAGTCTTCATCAATCATTCTTCTAAAACCTTCGTTTTTCATTTTATTCATAAAAATGTTAACCATTGGTTCTGTTTCTCCAATAATTTCAGAATCTAATAAAAATACAGCGCCTTTTCCTTCTTTTTGAGATGGAATACCTGTTGCCTCTAAATTGTCTTTTGAATTTATTAAAATTGGCAAACTCAAGTACGAATTTAAAGGATCTAATCCAGAACTTTTACCATGAAAAAAGGATTCCATTAAAGAAAATACTTCTTTTAATTTCAATAATTTATCGCGTGTAAGATTTTCTAAAACTGTAATTTTACTAGTTGCATATTTATCATAAATTGAAGCTACTAAAGCTCCTGAACTTCCAACACCATAACCTTGTGGAATACTAGAATCAAAATACATTCCTTGGTCAATATCTTGCTTAAATTCATCTAAATTAAAACGTACTAAATTGGTTTTTAAATTAGAAAGATACGTGTAAAATTTTAAAAGATTTTTATTAGAATCTTTAGTTTTAGCAGTTAACTTATCCGTTTTTTTTAGAGCTCCTTGGTAGCTATTGTATGGTATTGCCAATCCTTTGGAATCTTTAATAATTCCGTACTCTCCAAAAAGCAAAATTTTAGCGTAAAAAAGTGGTCCTTTCATTATTTTCTAAATTGACAATTATTTGGTTGGTTACTTAAATAATACGTACTTATAACTTTAAAAGTTCTTTATATTTTATACTGAACTATTTTTTCAGTATTATTTATTCATTTTTCATTAACCTAGCTCCTTCTCCAACTCTGTCGCAAATATAATGATTTTCTTGACAAAACTGAATTAACTCACTTATTATAAAATTGTTAACGATTTCCTTTTCATTTTCTGGAAATAACACATGCACATTAGCTCCAGCATCTAATGTAAAACAAATATTACTTGCTGTTTTCGTTCTAAATTCCCAAATTTTATTGATTATTTTCAACGTATTGGGTTTCATTAAAATAAAATACGGATTGCTTGTCATCATCATTGCATGTAAGCTTAACGCTTCACTTTCTACAATAGCTATAAATTCTTTTAAATCTCCGTTTTGAATGACTTTAGAAATTTTTGAAATATTATCCGTAGCTTGTAAAAATCGTTGTTTTGCAAACGGATGGTTGTGCATTAATTTATGACCAACGGTACTAGAAACTTGTTTTTCTCCTTCGTCAACCAATAAAATAGTATCGTGGTAATTTTTAAAGTTTTTATGAATTTTATATGGAAATTTAATTCCAAATAAATTAGAGCTTCCTGCAATTTCAGAATGATTTCCCCAAACAATTAATTCACCTTCAATACTTCTACAAGCACTTCCTGAACCTAAACGTGCTAAAAAAGATGCTTTTTTATTGAAATACTCATCACTTATTTCTGAATTTATCTTTTTTTCAACACTCATTAAACATAAAGCCAATGCGCTCATTCCACTTGCCGATGACGCAATTCCACTACTGTGCGGAAAAGAATTTCTAGATTTAATTACAAAATCATATGCTTTTAAAAACGGCACGTATTGCTCAATTCTTTCAAAAAACTGTTGAATTTTAGGCTTAAAGTCATCTTTTTTTTCACCTTCAAAATAAATCTCAAAATTGAACCTATTTTTATCATACTGAACTTGATTCAACATCTTATTCTGAGATTCTGAATCAGGTTCAGCATTACCCTCTTTAAGTTTATACTCTAAAGTTGTTAACGTAAAACAAGCATCTAACGTAAAACTAATAGAAGTGTTCTCTGGAATTTGAGGTTCTTGTTTTCCCCAATATTTTACCAATGCAATATTACTTGGGGTTTTCCAAGTTATGCTTCCTTTTGTGTTATTTTTACAAGTATAATCTTGTAAAATAAAATCTTTTTCGGTCAAATTCATAAATTTTAACAAAGATACTGTTTAATATTTAAGTAAAAAAGTAAAACAAAACTTATATTTAATATACTATAACTCTTAATTCATTTTAAATATAAAAGTATAAATACGCCTGTTCGAGTAATTTTTTAAAAATGAAATAGAAAAAGATTGTATCGAGAACTTTTAGTTAGAGTTAAAATTATTTAAAATTCACTCAAATTGATGTAATTTCATTAAAACACAACAACCACTATAAAACTACTAAACCTGCTCTAATTTAGATAAAACTTCTTTTTTATAGCTTCTACTTATTGGCAAAGCTTTTTTATGAATTTCAATAAACTCATTAGTAAAAGAATTTATTTTAGAGATTGATACGATATAAGATCTATGTATTCTTATAAATTCTTTTTGAGGTAATTTTGCTTCAATATTAGAAATAGTTTCTCGAGTTATAATTATTTTATCTTTTAAATGAAATTTTATGTAATCACTTAAACTCTCTATATAATTGATTTCAGAAAAATTTATTTTTACCATTTTCCTATCTGAACGCACAAAAATAAAGTCATTTTTTTCTTGAATTATTTCAGTAGCTAAACTGGTTTCTACTAAAGTATTTTCACCCAAATATTTATTTACAGCTTGCAATATACGTTGAAACGAAATAGGCTTTAATAAATAATCTACGGCTTGCAAATTAAAACCATCTACCGCATATTCTCGGTAAGCTGTTGTAAAAATTACCTTTATATTTTTATTGATTGATTTTGCAAACGAAAGTCCCGAAATTTCGGGCATATTAATATCTAAAAAAATTAAATCTATTTGGTTTGAATTAATTTGATTAAATGCTTCAATGGCATTTTTACAAGTTGCAATAACATTTACAGCTTCAATCTTTTGTAAATGATTTTCTAATATTTCTCGAGCAACAGGTTCATCATCTACAATAATACATTGAATGGTTTTAGGCATTGGTTATTTTTTTAAGTTATTAATTATTAATTTCACTTTAAAAATAGTTGCAATTTGACTGGTTTCTAAACTATAAAAATTTGAATATAACATATCTAATCTTTTTGCTATATTCTCTAAGCCAATTCCTTTTTTAGACTTATTTTCTTCTATAGATGTATTTTCAATTTCAAAAATTAGAGTATCGTCTTCTGTTTTAATATAAATTGAAACATTTAATTTTCCATTTATAATATCCCCATGTTTAAACGCATTTTCAACAAAAGGAATTAGCAACATTGGCGCTATTTTAATTGTTTTATTTGCAACTTCAATTGTTGTTTTAACTTCTAATGTATCATTAAAACGCATTTTTTCTAATGCAACATAATCTAATAAATGATTAATTTCATCTATTAATAATACATGTGGTTTTTCAATTTGATATAAAATATAATCTAATAAATTAGAAAGTTTTAAAATCATTTCTGGTGCCTCATCTTTCTTGTTTAATGCAAAACCATAAATAGTATTTAAAGAATTAAACAAAAAATGTGGATGGATTTGCATTTTTAAAAAACGCAACTCTTGATTTTTAATTTGCAATTTTGTTTGTAGAATTTTATTATTTAAATTTTCATTACTTACAATCGATTTATAGTTATACATTATTAAACTAAATGAAACTATAATTAAAACCACAAAATAAACGCCTAAAATTATAAAAGGTAAGGATTTAGTTAATGGAACAGTTTCTACCTCTTTATAACCTTCAGAATACAATAAACCATATAGTATAGATAAAATAATTATATACAAAGAAATTATAAACGTATATACACCATACAAAATAAAATATGCATACTTTTTAGTAAGTAAATAATTTGGAATTAAATAATAAATTAAAAAATAACTAATTAAAATAGTAACAGGCATTAAAAAACCAGAAAACTGATTTACATACGCTGTATTAGTACTTCCATAACCTAAAAAATAAGAATAAAAATAATAGACAACTACCCAAAACAATAGATGACCAAAAATAGTGAATAGGTATTTTAAAATAATGTTCTTACTTTCCATAAAGTGCAATATGCAAATAATATTAAAATTACATTTATTTTAGAGGTGAAACTAGAAAAATAAGCTTAATTCAACCAATTTCACTCTTTAAATTGCAAAAAACATATTTAACCAGTCAATTATCTTAACTTACTAGCAAAGTATCGCTTTAAAATTTAAACACACAACTAATAAGTTATTTTTGATTTATAATTTAAAAAAAATCATATTATGTTAGTACTACAAACCATTACACTTTTAGCTGGAAATCCTTTTGTTGCAAGATTAAATGAAGGTGGACCACTTTTTATGTATACAACGCTCTTTATTTTAATTATAATTACTGCGCTGTTAATTAGAGGTTTTTTAAAGCCAACAACTCGAGATAAAACAATAACCTTAGTTAGCTCTTTAAGCTTATTTGTATTGGTTTGGGGATTTCTAGGTCAAATGATTGGTTTAATTGGCGCTTTTGATGCAATTCAAGCCGTTGGAGATATTTCACCTGCAGTATTAGCAGGCGGACTTAAAATTGCTATACTTTCTCCACTATTTGGAATGATTGTATTCTTAATTGCCAGAATTGGAATTATTATTTTAAAGCTTTTAAAAAAGTAACCATCAGTTAAAATAGTTAGTACTAAATCTTTAGATACTAACTATTTTTTTATTATTTACAACACTTATAAAAAACCAATGCTTTTTTTCATTATTTTTGTAAACTATGAAAACGAAAAAAGCATTTATCTTACTTAATGGTTCACAGCCTTTATCGCTGCCAGACCTTACTAAGTATGAAATTATTTGCGCTATAGATGGCGCATATAATTATTTTAAAGCCAACAACCTAACCCCAGATTTAGTTACTGGAGATTTTGATTCTATAGATACTATACCAACTTCTATTGAAGTTATAAAAACACCCAACCAAGATTATACCGATTTTGAAAAAGCACTACAAATTCTAAAACATCGTGAATTTACACATATAGATGTTTATGGAGGAAGCGGTAAAGAACACGATCACTTTTTAGGTAATATTAGCACTGCATTACAATGGAAAATGGGATTATCTATTTCTTTTTTTGACGATTTTGGTAAATATTTTTTTATTGAAGATAGTATACTATTAACCAATGTTAAAGAAAAAAACATTTCTCTAATTCCTTTTCCTACAGCAACGGGTATAGAAACCAAAGGACTTATGTACCCGCTTAATAAAGAATCTTTAACTTTTGGAGAACGCATTGGAACCCGTAACAAAGCAATTAAAGACAGTGTTTTTATCTCCTTTGAAAAAGGTGATTTATTAGTTTATATTAGCAATAATTAAAGTATTAGAAATAATATAAAAAGTAATTTATCAGAATAAATAATTACTGAAAGATTTAGCCCAACCATATTTGTAAATGATGATGGATAAGCCTCAAGATTTACAGCAATTCTAAAAAAATTAATAAAAGACATAAAATTCAGAATTAAATTAATATAACTTAATTCTGAATTTTAGTTTATACGTTTTTAAATTAACTTATTTATTTTTTTAAAAAAGCAATAGTTTCTTCAAAAGCAACTTTTGTTAGCGAATCTTTTTCAACCTTTAAAGCCATTTCTAAATCAGGTATCGCATTAGAATATTCTGTTTCTTGTAAAGTTTTAGCAGCCATTCTTCTGGTTTCGGCATGAACACTTCTTAAAAGTCCTATATTCCATCTTACTGCCGGTCTAGAACGTAGCTCATGTAATTTATTTATCGCCTTTATTTGCTCTTGTGAATTCTCACTAAATAAAAGCCAATAATTAGCTTTTTCAACCTTTCTTAGTTCTTTATCAAATATTATTGGTTTGTTATTTATTTGAGGCCTCACCCATTTTCCTGCATAACTTATCAATTCACTTCCACATACCCAACGTGCCATTCTAGGTACCATCCAACGCATTCCTGGAGTAGATTCTGGGTGACCAGCTATTAAGAACACCTTTCCTTTTCCTTTATTTTGTCGCAACATAAATGTTCTCCCTGGTGTTATTCCTTCTGGTGCAAATCCATCTGGGTGGATATCTGTTACGTATTTCCCCAGTTCTTCAAACTGTACTTCTGCTAAATCATTTTTTACCAATACAGGCCCATCATAATATTGAGCAAAAAGGCGTTCATTTTTTAATTCAGGAAAAACGTTAAATCCTTCATTCGTTAATTCAAATTCAACAAGTCCACGACCTCTATTATAATGTGCTCTATCTATATGAATTGAACTTGCTAGTTTTAAATTAGGATAATTTTCTGTAGAAGAAAGTAAATATGCTCCTGCACAAATACCAATTACACCCTTTCCTTGATTTACAACAAAATCCGTTACAATTTCTTTACCTTTCTCTCCAAGATTTAATAATTGCTTACTTCCACTTCCACCAGGAAATACTAAAGCATCAAATTCATTTAATTTCCCATCTTGTATTTCAGAAGCACTTAAAGGCACAGCAACAATTCCTGTATCAATTTTTAATGCTTCAACCGCTTCAATTACAGAAACCTCTCCTGCTCCATTTCCATTAAAAACAGCAATTTTTAATTTTCCATTCGTATTTACAGATTCATTTTGGCTCTTTTGTTTGGTTTCGCAAGCAAAAAGAGAAAACAAAGCAATTATAATAACATAAATTCTCATACTATCCTTTTAATTTAAATCAATTTCAAATTCTTTATCAAACATATATACCACCAATTGATTAAGTTGATTATAATGCTCTTTTAAATCTGATTTTTTCATTTCATTAGACCTCCAAGCATCTAATTTTTGATTTGTTATTTTAAAGATCTCATTTTCATACGGATGAATTTTTTGATAAATACCCGTATTATCTTTATTTACTAAAGCATTTATATTTACATAGTATTTAGCTGCCCATTTTCCCCACCTAATAGAAAAGAATTTTTTCTTTAATTCTAACGCTGCATAACAAACTGGTGCATCATTAAACTTGTCGTTGCGTTTTAACACATCTGGAAAATCATGTTCTCCTTTAACCCAAGCAGGTAATGCAATTGATGTTAATGGAAATCCAACAACAGACCATAAGGTTGTAAATACTGGATCTTCGCCTTTTTTCACACCTTGCACAACACAGGCAGAAGCTG
The DNA here is from genome assembly GCF_022429565.1 of Lutibacter sp. A64. Lineage (NCBI taxonomy): Bacteria > Pseudomonadati > Bacteroidota > Flavobacteriia > Flavobacteriales > Flavobacteriaceae > Lutibacter > Lutibacter sp. A64. The sequence continues at coordinate 3,829,171 of NZ_CP092487.1, read as the reverse complement.
TACTTCTACGCGGAATAAAATCGTGAAAAAAAGAATACGTAGGAGTATTTTCTGGAATATCGGCATAATCTCTATACAAATCATCTTTAGTTAAAGAGTGTTTTAAACTACGCGTTACATCTTGAAGTATAAATTGTGCATCAAAAGTATTTGTTGCCATAGCGTTGTAAAAAAGCTCATTTGCTGTATTGCTTCTAAGGTACCCACTGCTCTCTTCACCAAAACTTCCCATATAAGAGTAATTAGATCGAATAATATATCCGAAAGGTGCTACTTTAGCATCATTAGCGTCAAATTTCACATATCCTTTATTATTTACCTCATACATTGCTGCTCCGCCTTGTGCATCAATAACACCAAAATTACCTTCTAATCTTGTTGGAATTGGTAAACTATCTAAATACTTTTCAAAATCTTCTATACTTGCACACGTTGCTAAGGCTTCTTTAATAATTCTACCTTCAAAACCACTAAGCTTGGTATCGTCTCCAATATTTAAGTTATATGAAGCTGAATTCATTATAGCAAAACCCGTACTATTTTGACCAATCCAAACGCTTTTACCTTGAGTATCTTTAGAGTTAACCAAACCTACATAATTGTATTTTCCATCATTAAAATATACAATTTGATTGTTTATCGCTGGCGTATCTCTATTTTTCCACAATAATGGTCGGCCATCTTTAGTATACTTCCCCGAAATTACAGCTACTGTACAAGCACTTGCTTGATAAGTGACAAAAAAAAGTGATAATGCAAGTAAAATTGTTTTTAAAAACTTCATATAAAATTATTTTGATATTAAATCTTTTAACCCGAATCAAGTTGAAACAACCTTAATCTATAAAAAAGTAATCTCTACTAGATTCCTATATATAAGAGTGGCATTTTATATTTTGTACTATACGTTATTTGTTAAAAATAAGTATTGAATATATTATTGATTTTAGTTTTTCCACAACTTTTGAGAATGATCCATAAAAATACCCTAATTATTGAAGTTGTTTTGTAATAGTTTAGTAGGTAAAAAACAAAAAATCCTTAACTCTCTCATTACAAGATTATTAAGGATTCCTTAAGCGGTCTGGACGGGACTTTTTTTATATTTATACAGTGCTTATTTTCAGTTACTTATAATTTTACACTATTTTTTGTGCCGAAATTTGTACCGAATTTATTAATTGATATACCTAAAAAATTTCCAAATTTATCTAATTCTTATAATCATATTTTCACAATTTTAACCGAAATAGGATTTTCTAAATATATTTTTGCAAAATATACACCAGAAGATATATTTTCAATATTTAATTGCACTTTACCGTTAATTACGGAATATATTTGAGACGAAATTAATTGTGAATTAGATGTCAACAATTCAATTTTGATCTCATTCAATAAAACTGGTAAAGTAATTTCAAAAATTCCATTGGTTGGATTTGGATATGCTGATATTGTTTCAAATAAATCAATATTTTTTGAAAAAATTCCCTCACATAAAACAGCTGTTTTAACCTCAATTAAATCACCATGCTTTACATCAACTTCAATTGAAGTTGAAAATGTGTTTAATACATTTTTACCATTTACAAGAACGTTGTAAGGAGCTGTCCCTTTAGTTATAACAATTGAAACTTTATTTGATGAAACACTTGATTTTCCAGACACTGAAGTACCTTCACTTATTTCAACATTAAAACATTGCTCGTAGGTTTCACCTGACACTGTAATACAAACTTCATATGTTCCAGATTCCATATTAGAAACGGTTAAACTATTATTACTGAAGTTATGACTATTTCCATTTATAGTGGCTAGATAATTATGCGTTTCAGCAGCTGAAATTGATATTTGTCCATTGTTTTTATTTAGACAGGTTTCACTTATTACTTCAAAAGTAAAATTATTGGATGGTAAAAAGAAACATCCATTTTCATTTACAGTTACACCTGCAGTTGAGTTAGGACATAAATCTAAATTATTCATCACACCATCATTATCATCATCTAGCTGGCTTTCTGAACATCCTGTCTCATTTACATCCTCTCCTGTTGGCGTATCTGGACAAGTATCAATGTTATTCATTACCCCATCTAAATCATCATCTATCTGACTTTCTGAACATCCTATTTCATTTACATCCTCTCCTGTTGGCGTATCTGGACAGGTATCTTTATTATTCATTACCCCATCTCCATCATCATCTAGCTGACTTTGTGAACATCCTGTTGCGCTTACTTCTTCACCTGTTGGAGTGTTCGGACAAATATCAATATTATTCATTATTCCGTCTCCATCATCATCTAACTGGCTTTCTGAACATCCTGTCTCATTTACATCCTCTCCTGTAGGCGTATCTGGACAAGTATCTTTATTATTCATTACCCCATCTCCATCATCATCTAGCTGACTTTGTGAACATCCTGTTGTGCTTACGTCTTCACCTGTTGGAGTGTTCGGACAAATATCAATATTATTCATTATTCCGTCTCCATCATCATCTAGCTGGCTTTCTGAACACCCTGTTTCATTTACAACTTCACCCGTTGGAGTGCTTGGACAAGTATCAATATTATTCATGACCCCATCTCCATCATCATCTAACTGGCTTTGTGAACATCCTGTTGTGTTTGCATTTTCTCCTATTGGTGTGTCAGGACAAGTATCAATATTATTCATGACCCCATCTCCATCATCATCTAGCTGGCTTTCTGAACACCCTGTTTCATTTACAACTTCACCCGTTGGAGTGCTTGGACAAGTATCAATATTATTCATGACCCCATCTCCATCATCATCTAGCTGGCTTTCTGAACACCCTGTTTCATTTACAACTTCACCCGTTGGAGTGCTTGGACAAGTATCAATATTATTCATGACCCCATCTCCATCATCATCTAGCTGGCTTTCTGAACATCCTGTTGCGCTTACTTCTTCACCTGTTGGAGTGTTCATACATAAATCCTCATAATTTATTACACCATCATTATCATCGTCATAATCTTCTATCTCAATAAAATTAGAATCTGGTAATGCATCATTTACTCCAACATCTATTAATTTAGTAAATGAATTAGTACTTGGACTATATTTGATAATCATTCCATTTCCATACGCTCCACCATTTGATCCTACATATAGCATACCATCTGAAGCAAGCAGCAACGTATTGGAGTTTGACCCTTGCCCATATTCTTCCGTGATAAAATCCCATGTTATGTTAAAAGCATTTGTTATGGGGTCATAATCAAATAAAAATGCTGTACTATAACTACCATTCCAAATGCCAGAAGTCATACCATAAAGCTTATTATTATTAGCTAATTCTAAACTCCCGTAGGGACGTCTACCTGTTGTCTCTTCTTCAAAATCAAATTTCTTTGAATATTCTCCTGTCTCTATATTAAATTCATAGATAATACCGTCTGTATTAATTCCTCCCCATGATGTCATACCATATAGCTTTCCATTTGAAGCCTGGGTTAAACCACCATATATATCGAAACCTCCAGCAAAAATTCCCCCAAGGCTAAATAGAGCTTTAAACTCCTTGGAAGACAGGTCATACTCAAAAATTACACCTGAACCATTTGGACCTCCATATCTAGTTGTACCATAAAGTTTCCCATTTGATGCTTCCATAACATTATCTAATGGATTCCGTCCTGAAACTTTATCATCAAAATCGATTATTTTTAGATAAACATCATTGATTGGATCATATTCAAAAAAAACTCCATCATTGTTCAATCCCCCTAAGTAAGTCATTCCATATAATTTCCCGTTAGAAGCGGCAAACAAACTTGCTTCAGGCCAATTTCCATTACCTCCATTAAAATCAACTTTTTTCATAAAAACACCATTCGCTGGGTTAAATTCAAATAATACTCCCTTATTATAAGCTCCTCCGCTTCTAGTAAGCCCATATAATTTACCATTTAAAGCTTGAATTATCCCCCCTTGAGGAATTTCACCATCAACACCCCCCTTAAAACTATACATTCTAGAATAATTATTGGTTGCAGGGTCAAATTTGTAAATGGATCCTAATTTATAATCTCCGGAACGAGGAGCTACCCCCCATAATTCATTTGGAACCAAAGTTTCATTTTCTGAACAACCATTAGCATCTACTTTATCTCCAAAACGAGTGTTTGGACACTGGTCAATATCATTCTCAACTCCATCATCATCATTATCATCATCAACATTAATTATTTGTATATTAGATTTATTAAGTGAATAAAAAATATTATTTACAGCCTCAACCTTAATACGACTGGAGTTCGTTAAAATATTTGGTACAACAATTTGATGAACCCCATCATTATTTACATTTGAAGCCAAAACTATAGGGAATGTATAACCACCATCTGTTGATAATAGTATATTAACTTTAGAACAATTAATTGGAGAAGTGTTTGAGTTACCAACATCCCAAGTTATATTCTTAGTTGAACCAATTTCCCAATTAACAGCTGAGGATTGAGATGTAACTTTAAATGGTACTGTATTACCAGCAAATGTAATGGTAGTTTCTTCACTATTGGTTTGACCTCCATCTGAGTTATTATCCCTCACTGTAACTCCAAAGGTCATTGTTCTAGCAACTGACGGCAAAACTTCCCAAGTATTTGACAAATTACCTCCTACTACTGTATTTAGATTTGGAAAATAACGAGTTGGAGAACTATTTGGAGGTAAGGATCTAAAGGCGGGACCACCAGTTGAAGTTGAGTTTGGGGGAGCAACAGCAATTTCGGTATCTAATTGTTCCCAAGTATAAGTTAATTCATCTCCATTTGCATCTGAAGCATTTGCATTCAAAGCAAATGGTGTAGAAATTGGAATTGTATAATTGGGTATCGCTTCAATTATAGGTGGGTTATTTCCAGTATTAACTGATGTACCACAACTTCCAATGCTAGATATTATAGCCCACATTTGTTTAATACTAACTAAATGAAAATATTTATCACGTTCACTATAACTTGTAACATTCTCAGGGGAACAATTTCCAGCATAAGACATAATTGTAGATCCACTTCCTGGCTCTACGGCAGTTTCATCGGTTCTATTTCCATTACAACTTCCAGAACTTGAATTGAAAGTATGTGTTGCTCCAAATTGATGCCCCATCTCATGTGTAACAGTATTTTCAAAATTAGAACCTTCAGGTGGGCTCATACCAGAAACACCTCCTGCTTTATAATAACCACAAACTGAAGACCTATATGCAACACCTCCTAGGTTACTTGCAGCAAAGACATGACCTATATCATAATTTGACTCACCTATATAAGTGTTTAGAACATTTATACTTTCATCTATCATTTTATATTTATCATTACCTGTTAAACCATCAGTATTTGGATTTAAAAACATCATTTTAGCACTATTATCAACTAAAATCATTGACACTCCTAAATCCCTTTCAAAAATGGCATTTACTCTTAACATTGTAACTACAACAGAAGCAAATACATTTCCAATTTTCACTTCATCAGACTCATAACTGCTAACACCTCTACTATTTAAATGCCATTGAGAATATTCCCCCGTTACAGCAACTGCTAGTCTAAAAGTTCTTAACTTTCCATCATTTACAATATCTGTCTTTGAATGAACACCTTGTTTAGACTCTTCTATTGTTGAATTTAATTCATCAAACCCACAATCAAACGGTTCACTTTCAGGTAAACTTTTCTTATTATATATTAAATAAGTATGGTTGTCTGACGTATAAGGATCAATATAAATTGCTCCATCTGGATTATTTAATATTAAAGCATTCAAACCTAACGGAGTAATACTAAATCTAATAACTGAACTAGGATTATTTACACTTTTCCCAATATAAGTTCTAATATTTGGGTACTGTATTTGAAGTTCTTCTTCCATTATCGATGCTTCAAAAACATAGTAATTTTCCAACTTTCCTTTTCCATCAGGAAAACTAATTATGTTATTGTTCTTTGCAACAATTCCTTTTCTTTGAGGAGCATTTACAAGCTTTCGTTTTAACAACTCAAAATTCAACTGATATACATCAAACTCTGTTAGAGCTGTTTGTCTTTGAATTTTTTTCGAGGATTGTTTTGCTGATATTGAAGATTTTGACCACAATTCATCCGAAGTTTGGGAATATATTGAAACATTAAATAGAATAATTGCAAGAATAAAAATTGTAATTGATTTGCCCATGACTTATGTTTGGATAAGTTACTCCGTATTAAAGATAATAAATAAAAAATTTAGTTGTATGATTTAGTGATTTCTCCCATAAACACCTATAAAAGACTTAAATTTAAACAGTTAACATGAATAAAAAGATGACTTTTATCATAACAAATATACCTGCATTTTTAAAAAAAAATCTACGGGTTTCCGTAATGCTTTGATAAAAAGATACAATCTGTGAAGTTAAATAGTTATGATGAATACTAAATTAATAATTATTATCAGGTGAAAATAATTGACTTTTACTTTTTTAATTTGATAAGTGATAATATTAAGGTTAAAAAATATTTTAACATTCGGTCTGCATAGAACTTACCATTATATATTACATACTTAAAATGATTTAAACCAAAAAATTTCAAAATAACTTTTCCCGTTAACACACTTGACAGGATATTACCTTTAATATTTAACAAAACTCATTCTTTTCAATCTCGAAAAACATAACATTTAATTGTTATACTTCTTAAAATTTTCTGCTTGCTCAAATATCTCTTTATACACTTCATCTCTATCAATTGGAGGGTAATCATTTTCAGCTAATAGCACAATCAAATACGCTTTTAACTCTGCTTTTATATCATTTCTCTGATTCCAATCTGTATATTTAGCCTTATCATCCACCACTTTTTTAACTTCTTTAGCTAGATAAATAAGTTTATCCTCTGGGTAATCAAAATCATATTTTACTGCCAACGATTTCAAAATATCGTAAAAAGCCTTTTCTTCAAAATCAATACCCATATCATTAAATGATTCTTTTTCTTTTTTAAGTGAATGATATAAATCTATAATTTCATCTGTAAAATCTTCTAAAACTTCACTTTGTAAAATATCAGCTTTTCTTTCATTGTATTTGTCAACTAATGTTTTCATTTTTTTAGAAAAATCAACCCCTTTTACTTTATTTATTTTTTTAAAGTCATCAATTGCTCTTGCTAACAATTGTTGTAATAATTTTATTTTGGTATTCGGTAATTTTATTTTTTCGATTTTAGCTAAATAATCTTCATTAAAAATATCAATCTTACTTTCTTTATCATCTCCAAGTTTAAATATTTCCTCAATACCTTCACTTTGTAGTGCTTCTGAAATCATCTTACGAACCTTTGCATTCATTTGAGCAGTATCGGGTGCATCGCCTTTGGTTAGTTTAAGTACAATTGAACGAATTGCTAAATAAAAATGAATATAATCTTTTTCTATATGAGAAAGTTCATCACTTCCACAACAAATGTCATACGCTGATTTTAAGCGTTTAACTAACCCCATAAAGCGCACTTCTATTTGATTTGTTAATTGAACATATTCAGATGCTTTATTCAAACAATCTAATTGTTGTAAAGATTTTCCTGTAAAATAATCTGTACTATCGAAATTGTGAAATATCTTTGCCAATAAATCTAATTAATCTTTTACAGCTACAATAGATTTTTGAATATCTTCTATATTATTACCATCAACTTTTGAATATTTTTTTAAGGCTTTGTTCATTTGGGATTTTATCCCAATATAATCGACTATTAGCCCTTTTTCTTTAGTTTCAAATTTTCTATTTACTCTTGAAATTGTTTGAATTAAATTATGTTGTTGAATTGGCTTATCAATGTACATTGTATCTAAAAAAGGAACGTCAAACCCCGTTAACCACATATCTACAACAATGGCAATTTTAAAGTTTGATTTTTCATTTTTAAACTGCCTATCTAATTCTTTTCTATACTCCTTTGTTCCTAAGGCATCATACATTTCTTTTGGATCATCTTTACCTCTGGTCATAATCATTTTAATACGCTCCATTGGTTTAATGTCCTTTTGTTCTTTTTCAGTCAATTCCACACCATCATCACAGTTTTTTATTTCTTCCCATTCTGGTCGCAAAAGGATAATTTCTTTATAAAGATTATAAGCAATAGGTCGGCTACTACAAACAAACATTGCTTTTCCTTTTATTGAAGCTCCTTCGTTTACTCTTTGCTCGTAATGAGTTACAAAATCTAAAGCAACTGCTTTTAACCTATCTGGATCACCAACAATAGCACTCATTTGGGTTGTCGCTTTTTTACTTTCCTCTATTTGATATTCATTAGAGCCTTCCTCTTCACATAAAGCATAATAATCTTCAATTTCTTGAAGTTTACTAGTATCTAATAATACTTTAGCTGCTCTACCTTCATACACAATTTTAACTGTAATATCATCTTTTACAGACTCAGTCATTGTATAAGTGTCAACAATATCACCAAAAACACTCATTGTTGCGTCTATTGGTGTTCCTGTAAAACCAACATAAGTAGCATTTGGTAAGGAGTCATGAAGGTATTTTGCAAATCCAAATTTTTTCTCAACTCCTTTATCGGTAATCACTATTTTCTGGTCTAAGTTTGTTTGGCTTCTATGTGCTTCATCAGATATACAAATCACATTTGTTCTATTGGTTAAAAGCGCTGTATCTTCAGTAAACTTATGTATTGTTGTTAGAAATACCCCTCCACTATTTCTTCCTTGCAGCAATTCTCTCAGTTCATTTCTGCTTTCAACACTAATAATAGTATCATCTCCAATAAAACCTTTAGCATTAGTAAACTGTCCAGAAAGCTGGTCATCTAAATCTGTTCTATCAGTTATTAAGATTATTGTAGGACTTGAAAAGTGCACACTCTTCATTAATAATCTTGTTAAAAAAAGCATTGTATAACTTTTACCACATCCTGTCGCTCCAAAATACGTTCCTCCTTTACCATCACCTTTAGGACGTTGATGCAGTTTTATATTGTTAAATAATTTTCTTGCAGCATAATATTGTGGATAACGACACACAATTTTATCATCCTTTTTTGAGCTGTCTTGAAAATAAATAAAATTTTGTATAATATCACGTAAACGGTTGTGGTTAAATATCCCTTCAATTAATGTATACATAGAATTTATACCATCAACTTCATTGTCTAAACCTTCAACTTTTCGCCACGCATAAAAAAATTCATAAGATGAAAAAAACGAACCAGCTTTATTATTTACACCATCACTAATTATACAAAAAGCATTGTACTTAAAAAGCTCTGGAATATCTCTTTTATATCGATTAGTTAACTGCTTAAAAGCATCGTGTATTGTTGCATCTTCTCTAATAGCACTTTTAAATTCAAAAACTACAAGCGGCAATCCATTGATGTACAAAATACCATCGGGTATCCTTTTTTCATAACCAAAAATTTCAAGTTGATTTACAATTTTATATCTATTATTGTTTTCTTCGGAATAATCAATAAACTGAATGTAAAGGTCTTTTTTACTGCGATCTTCTCTTTTAAAAACATAGCCATCAGAAATAAGTTTCATAATAGCTTTATTGCTCTCATAAAGGTCTGAAGAGGAGTAGAGCTCTAGCTTACGAATTATAGAATTTACTTCAACACTAGTGAGTCCATCTTTTTTATATTTACTCAAAAGAAATTCTTTTAAATCATCTTTAAGAAGCACTTCTGAAATATCTCTTTGAATATTTTGTCCAGAAACATGTGGTATTTTCTCTGAGCCTAAAAGTTCAATAAATGCTTTTTCTAATTGGGATTCCGTAAATTTCATAGCTTTAATCGAATTTAAATTTCCAATCTATTTTTTCTAATCTTACAGCAATAGTAAGTAATGTTTTTAGTATTTCACTTTCATTTGGATACGTGCCAAAAACCAATGTTTTAAAACTACCTTGATAGGTGCTTTTTAGTTGCTTCCATGTTTCTTTAGGCTGACTAAACAATAGTGCGTCTTTAGGATGTTTTTTTAAATACTCATTGTTATTTTTAAAACTTACTAAATCATCATTTGCAACTCGTAACAACATACTATCAAAACTTTCAGAATTAAAGAATGTTTTAATCTCGTTATTATTTAATAATTGATGAATATCATAAGTATGTCTAATTTTATTATTTAAATCTTCAATAGCATCTTTGGTATATGAAAAACGAACTAAGCTCATTATTTTTTCGCACAATGTCCTTTTAATATCTAAAGCCAAAACATTGAAAGGGAGCAATCCATATTGTGTTGCCAAATTTTCTTGTTTTGTATTTAACATCATTTCATAAATATAAGATGAAACTATTTTTGTTTCATAAGGTTCGTGATGCCCTAATCTGGTAGCTTCAACTATAATAGTATCTCTCACTTGACCAAATTCACCCTTAAATGCTTTTGGATAGGAATGTGCTGTTTTTCTAACCATTCCAATTCTATGAGTAATACCTTTTTCTTCTATTTCAGGTAATAATTTAGATACAGCTGTTGTTATATCTTTTAGTTTTTTCTTTAAATAGTGATCTGACTGGTTGTCACTTTTTAAGATAATTAAGTCTATATCTTCCGAGAAGCGTTCTATAATATTGTAACATTTGGACAATGCAGTTCCTCCTTTAAATACAATTCCCTTACCTAATTCACTTTTATACAAATTATACAATACAAATGTTACCCAATAATCTTTTTCAACATAAATATCCTTAATATGTTTTTGCTCTGCTGTAAACTTTACTGCATCTTTAAATAAGTCTTTATTTTCGTGTAGGTTCATTTAATATTCCAGTTTTTAGCAGTTGGTAAAATGTTTTCTGAAACCGATAAATTATAAGTTGTTATTGGGTTTAAAGACTTTTTAAGGGTCTCTGTATTTTGATTGCTATCTATTTGTTGAAAAAACGCACCTAACAAAGCTCTTGTTGATGGTGGATATTTTAACGCCAGTTTTTTTATCTGTTCTTGCTCTTCTTCTGATAAATCAGCTAATAATGTTAGCAAACGAGTACACGAATTATTGATAGTTGCATCTGGAATGTCTTTAATAAAACGAATAGCATCTAACAATCTTAATAACGGTATATTTTGCTTTGTAATGGTGTTTTTTTGTTTGATAAATGCTATTTTAAACCTACCTCTTTGTAAAGAAGGTCTAGTTTCATTTTTAGCAATTTGTATAATACTACTTACTTGCGCTGTAAAACCCATTGCATTGTAAAAGCTATATCCAGTAATATACCCTAAAAGTTTTCCGTTTTTCTCTAATAAATCTTTTACAATTTGATTTTGCTCTGGCAATAGATTTCCAAAAACAGTGCTTTGAGGTTTATAATATTTACCTTTTGAGAGCTTTTCAATTTTACCAGAAACTACCATTCTATTTAGATGTTTAATAATAGCTTCTCGCTTTGCCACCTCCGATAGAAAATCTACATAGGTGAAAACATAGCCTTTTGGCAATTTATTTACCCTATCTTCAATGTAATCAGATGCTTTCATTTATTTAACTTTATACAAATGTACTAAAAATGTCCAGTTTATTAATTAAAAAACTGGACAAATATTAATAAAGTATTATAGTTTTAGATGGAAGTCTTTTAATTTTGTGACCATTAATGGTCACAAAATTAAAAGACTTCCAGTATCCAGTTTATTTATTAAATTGATAAAACTATAATCCTTCATAATATTCCTTAATATTATTTACCATTAATACCCTTCTCTCTTTTAAAAAATCATTATAATTAGAGTGACTTGCATTTAATATTGAAGTAGGGATATCATTAACTATTAAATTACTAGATAGTAATTCTTCTGAATCAATGGTAGAAATATTATTAACTTTAGCAGCTATTTCATCTTTCACTTTAGCAAAATATTCACTTGGAGACATCATTCCTACTTTAATATTTGTTGATTGTTCTGTATATACAAAGTTTGCTATGGAATGTCTAGTTTTGTTGGTACGCATTTAAGTGAATAAATTAACTTAGCAAAATGGGAAGAATAATTTATAATGAAGATTTCAAAAAGATGCTAGTATCGTTACTAGATTCGGGTAAATCTATTAAAGAATTGACATTAGAGTTTGGACTACCTAATAAATTTCTTATAACTTGTGTCTAAAATAAATAGAAATAACTTGTTGTTTTTAAATTCGTCGTTTGTGAAATTTTTCATTTTCTTCTCAACATTAACTTTATTGAAATAAACGTCTAATTCATATTTCAAATTTTCTTTAGATAATTTATCAGCTGTTAATAATGCAATAAACTTTTCCTCAACAAAAGATTTAATTTTTGTTAATTTATTATTTATAACATCTTTTACATTTGATACTTCAACCCTGTTTCTAACTTGTTGATTTTTCACATCCCAATTTTTTACAGAAATTTTTAAACCAGTTGAATAAACCAATTCATTCTTTTCTGGCAATAATATTCTTAAACTTATTGAGACATCTTTTGAAGAGACTTGTTTCTTAAAAAAAATTTTATTGTTGCCATAGCAATTGCAATTTTCGAATACTTAAAAGTAATAAAAAATAAATTTGTACCGAAAGATGTACCGAAAATTATTTTATTTCTCTTTATCTAACTTTATTCTATTTTACAAGAAAACCTCTAGAACCTCAATAAACAAAGGGCTTTGAAACAAAATTGCATAAAAAAAGCATCTCAATTGAGATGCTTTTTGCGGTCTGGACGGGACTCGAACCCGCGACCCCCTGCGTGACAGGCAGGTATTCTAACCAGCTGAACTACCAGACCGTTGCTCTTAGCGGTTGCAAATATACAAGTGTTTTTGACTTCTGCAAAACTTTTTTCAACTTTTTTATAAAAAATTTTTTCTACTCATTAAATACGATAGAAGAATCGTGTCAAACCCTTTATTTATAGCTACTGGAACGTATTCAATTTTATATTGCATACACCTCAATTTCAACTCATTAAAATATTTTAGCATATTTTTATGGTATTGTTCCTTTACATTTGAGGCATACATATTAATTTCTTCGCCAGTTTCTACATCTACAAACTTTTTTGGAGAATTTTCAAAATCAAAATTCAATTCTAAGTTTTCATCATATGTATGAAACAAAACAACTTCGTGTTTTTTATATCTTAAATGCCTTAACGCGTCAAATAATTCTTGTTCATCTTTAGACGCCTGAAACATGTCTGTAAATAAAAACACCAACGATCGTTTAGGAATCTTTTCTGAAATTTCATGCAATGCTGTATATGTATCTGTTGTTGAAACTGAAGGTTTCTTTAACAAACCATCTAATTCTGTTAATAACATCCTTCTATGGCGTTCTCCTCCTTTTGCAGGTGCGTAATATTCGTTTTTATCACTATATACACTTAAACCTACAGCGTCTCTCTGACGCTTTAAAATTTCCATTAATGCTGCAGAAGCAATAGCTGAAAATGCAACTTTTGTTAAATTATCTATTGTTGGTTGTTTAACTACTGGATAATGCATAGACGCTGAATTGTCTATAATTAAATGACAGCGTAAATTTGTTTCTTCTTCATAACGTTTTACAAACAACTTTTTTGTTTTAGCGTAAAGTTTCCAATCTATATGTCGTGTACTTTCTCCTTTATTATACAATCTATGCTCAGCAAACTCAACAGAAAACCCATGAAACGGACTTTTATGTATCCCGGTAATAAATCCTTCAACAACTTGTTTTGCTAACAAATCTAAGTTATTTAGTTCTGAAAGATGTTTTACTGATAATGTTTCCATAAATATTATTTAAAAAGTACTTTCAATTTTTAACAATTGATAATATATAAAATTGGTTTTAATTATAAGAAATTAAAAATAGTAAACTAAAAATAAACAAGCTGTATAATTATAATATTTATTAATTTAAAAATAAAAAGCTCGACAAATTTTGTCGAGCTTTCTTAAGTTATATATAAAATTAAATTTTATAAATGTGCGTCAATTTTTTGAGCATATGTTGCTTTAGGAGCAACTCCAACTTGTTTTTCAACAACTTCTCCTCCTTTAAAAACTAAAACTGTAGGAATATTACGTACTCCATATTTAGCTGCAAACTCTTGGTTTGAATCAACATCAACTTTTGCTATTGTTGCTTTTCCTTCATATTCAGTTGATAGTTCTTCCATTATTGGAGCAACCATTCTACAAGGTCCACACCAAGCTGCCCAAAAATCAACCATTACTGGTTTATCCGATTGTAAAACAACTTCGTTAAAAGTTGCATCTGTTACTTCTAATGCCATGATATATTTTTATTAATTAATAAATGCTATTTAAATTTGTACAAAAGTAAACAAATATTTCACCAAAACAATTCAACATTTATTACTTTTCTTTATTAAACTATTAACAAAACTAATTTTAAGTGTTATTAAAATACTTCTTTTGCTATTTTTTTTATATTATCCGATTTCCCCATCGAATAAAAATGAACTACAGGAGCTCCGTTAGCTATTAACTCTTTAGATTGCTGTATTGCCCATTCTATACCTATTTGTCGAACTTGTTTATTATCCTTACAAGATTCAATAGAAGCAATCAATTCTTCGGGTAAATCTAACCTAAAAACTTGAGGTAATATTTGCTGATGTCTTTTTACTGCAATAGGTTTTATACCTGGTATAATAGGCACAGTAATACCAATACTTCTCGCTTTTTCAACAAAATCAAAATATTTTTGATTGTCAAAAAACATTTGCGTTACTACATAATCTGCACCAGCAGCTACTTTTTCTTTTAATCTACGCAAATCTGTTTCCATACTTGGTGCTTCTAAATGTTTTTCTGGATAACCAGCCACACCAATACAAAAATCTGGTTTATTAGTTGTTTCAATAATATTATGTAAATATTTACCCTCATTTAATTCTTTTATTTGAGCTACTAAATCAGATGCAAACACATTTCCGCCTTCTGTTGGTACAAAATACGGTTCGTGTTTCATAGCATCACCACGTAATGCCATAATATTATCTAACCCTAAATAATGACAATCAACCAACACATATTCAGTTTCTTCTTTAGTAAAACCTCCACACAATACATGTGGAATTGCATCTACATCATATTTATACTTTAAAGCAGCACAAATACCTACAGTTCCTGGTCGCATCCTTGTCATTTTTTGCTCTAATAAACCATTTTCCTTTTTTATATACACATATTCTTCTCTAGAAGTTGTTACATCAATAAAAGGCGGATTAAATTCCATTAAAGGATCTACATTATTGTATAAATCTTGGATATTTTGACCTTTTTGTGGTGGTACAATTTCAAATGAAAACAATGTTTTACCGTTCGCATTTTTTATATGATTTGTTACTTTCATTTTTTTTAGTTGTTAGTTTCTAGTTGTTAGCTATTAGTTTTTCACAAACTTTTTAACTTTCAACATTTAAACTTTTGAACTTAATATTTTGGGCGTTTCCTTTCAGGTCGCGCTATTCGCTATATCTTTTTCTCCGTTACACTCCAAAAAAGGATGCCGCTACTATCGCTAACGCACTTTTGACTTTACATACCTAACAGGTTTTTAAAACATGTTAGGTCTTACTTTAAACTTTCTAACTTTCAGCTAAATTAGGATTTAACCATTTTCTCATTACATCTAAATCCTTATTTTTTCTATCAGCAACACTTATCAATTGCTCTTCGGTAATTTTACCTACTCCAAAATATTTAGCTTTTTCATTTCCAAAATAATAACCCGATACCGAAGCTGCAGGCCACATAGCTAAACTATCGGTTAATTCTACCCCAATAGTTTCTTTAACACTTAACAAATCCCATATAGTCCATTTTTCTGTATGATCTGGACAAGCAGGATATCCTGGAGCTGGACGAATACCTTTATAACCTTCTTTAATCAACTCTTGATTAGATAAAACCTCTTCTAAAGCATAGCCCCAGTATTCTTTTCTAACTTTTTCATGCAGATATTCTGCAAAAGCCTCTGCTAACCTATCGGCTAAAGCTTTAATCAAAATAGAGTTATAATCGTCGTGATCTTTTTCAAATTCCGCAGCTAATTCAGCTGTTCCAAATCCTGTAGATACACAAAACGCTCCCATATAATCTTCAATTCCTGTTTCTTTTGGAGCAATAAAATCTGCCAAGGCAATATTTGGTATTCCTTCTTTCTTTTTTAATTGTTGACGTAATGTTATAAACTTAACATTTACTTTAGTTCTATCCGTATCTGCATAAAGCTCTATATCATCTTCGTTTACACTATTTGCTGGAAAAATACCAAAAACAGCTTTTGCAGTTAATAAATTTTCATTTAATATTTTTGCAAGCATTAATTTTGCATCATTAAATAAGTTGGTAGCCGCCTCTCCTACAACTTTGTCAGTTAAAATTGCAGGGAATTTACCTGCTAATTCCCAAGTTCTAAAAAACGGACTCCAATCTATATAATCTACTAATTTTGTTAAATCAAAATCTTCAAAAACTTGAATTCCTTCAAAATTTGGTTTTACAATTGTTGAAGTACTCCAATCTATCTTAAACTTATTTTTTCTTGCATCAGCTAACGACAAATATTCTTTTTTACTTGATCTATTAGCAAAACCTTCACGAACCTTAACATAATCTGCTTTTATATCGCCAACATATTTTTGGTTAATTCTTTTATCTAATAAATCACCAACTACAGTTACTGCTCTTGAAGCATCGTGCACGTGAACTACAGCATTTTTATATTGTGGATCAATTTTTACTGCTGTATGTGCTTTAGAAGTTGTTGCACCACCAATTAACAAAGGAACTTCAAATTTTTGACGCTCCATTTCTTTTGCTAAATACACCATTTCATCTAAACTAGGTGTAATTAAACCACTTAAACCAATAGCATCAACGTTTTCATCTTTCGCTGCTTGAATTATTTTTTCTGGGGCAACCATTACCCCTAAATCTACAATATCATAATTATTACAACCTAAAACTACACCTACAATATTTTTACCAATATCGTGTACATCACCTTTTACAGTTGCTAATAAAATTTTTCCATTTGCTTCCTTTACACCATTTTTATCTGCTTCAATAAAAGGCAATAAATAAGCTACGGCTTTTTTCATTACACGAGCAGATTTCACCACTTGAGGTAAAAACATTTTACCAGAACCAAATAAATCTCCAACTACATTCATACCAATCATTAAATTACCTTCAATAACTTCAATTGGTTTTTCAGCTTCCAATCGTGCAGCCTCCACATCCTCAACAATAAATTCATCCAAGCCTTTTACCAATGCATGAGTTATACGATCTTGCAAAGGTTTTTCTCTCCAAGACATATCTACTTTACGTTCTTTAGCAGTACTTACAACACTTTCAGCAAAATCTAGTAAACGCTCTGTAGCATCATCTCTTCTATCTAAAATTACATCTTCTACGTGTTCTAATAAATCTTTTGGAATATCATCATAAACCTCCAACATTGCAGGATTTACAATTCCGATATTCATTCCTGCTTTAATAGCATAATACAAAAACACTGAGTGCATTGCTTCGCGTACCGCATTGTTCCCTCTAAAAGAAAACGACACATTACTTACACCTCCACTTACACTAGCATTTGGCAAATTCTCTCGAACCCAACGTGTAGCTTCAATAAAATCTAAAGCATTTCTACGGTGTTCTTCCATTCCGGTTGCCACTGGAAATATATTTAAATCAAAAATTATATCTTCTGAAGGAAATCCAACTTCGTTTACCAAAATATTATATGAACGCTGAGATATTTCAATTCTACGTTCGTAATTATCAGCCTGTCCATCCTCATCAAAAGCCATTACAATAACGGCTGCTCCATACATTTTTATTTTTCTTGCATGTTCTTTAAATTGTTTCTCTCCTTCTTTTAAACTGATAGAGTTTACAACACATTTACCCTGCGCAACTTGTAATCCAGCTTCAATAATTTCCCATTTGGAACTATCAATCATAATTGGAACACGTGCAATATCTGGTTCTGCAGCAATCAAATTCATAAAGCGAACCATTGCTTCTTTTCCATCTAACAAACCATCATCCATATTAATATCGATAATTTGTGCGCCACCTTCAACCTGATGACGAGCAATAGCTAATGCTTCATCAAATTTTTCTTCTTTTATCAATCGTAAAAACTTGCGAGAACCTGCAACATTGGTACGTTCACCAACATTTATAAAATTACTTTCTGGAGTAATTATTAAGGGTTCTAGGCCCGAAAGTTTTAAGTATTTTCTTTCTGTATTCATGCTATTATGTGTGAGATTCTGAAATAAATTCAGAATGACGAAAATTTATTTTTTTGAATCAACTCTACGAGGTTCAAATCCTTTAGCTACATCTGCAATAGCTTTAATATGATCTGGGGTTGTTCCACAGCACCCTCCAATAATATTAATTAAACCCTTTTCTAAATATTCTTCTATTTGATTAGCCATCATTTCAGGCGTTTCATCATACTCTCCAAATGCATTTGGCAATCCTGCATTAGGGTGTGCCGAAATTGCTAAGTCAGATTTTTGAGCTAATACTTCTAAGTGTGGTGTTAATTGTTTTGCTCCTAAAGCACAATTAAAACCAACAGTTAATAAAGAAATGTGTGATACAGAAATTAAAAATGCTTCTGCCGTTTGCCCCGATAATGTTCTTCCACTAGCATCTGTAATTGTTCCGCTTAGCATAATAGGAATATCAATTTTTCTTTCTGCCTTAATTTCTTCAATAGCGAATAAAGCAGCCTTAGCATTTAAAGTATCAAAAACTGTTTCAATTAATAATACATCTACTCCTCCATCAATTAATGCTTCAACTTGCTGCTTGTAAGCGACTCTTAAATCATCAAAAGTTACTGCTCTAAAACCTGGGTCATTTACATCAGGAGACATACTTGCTGTACGGTTTGTTGGTCCAATTGAACCCGCTACAAAACGCGGTTTAGATGGATCTTTTTCAGTAAATTCTTTTGCAACTTCTTTAGCTATTTTAGCAGATTGAAAATTTAGCTCATAAACAAAGTCTTCCATTTTGTAATCGGCCATAGCAATTGTTGTAGACGAAAACGTATTGGTCTCAATAATATCTGCTCCGGCTTCTAAATATTTTGCATGAATTTCTTTAATTGCTTTTGGCTGTGTAATTGAAAGCATATCATTGTTTCCTTTTACCGAAACTTTGAAATCTTTAAATTGTTCTCCTCTGTAATCTTCTTCAGTAAATTTATACTGTTGAATCATAGTTCCCATAGCGCCATCTAGTACAAGGATTTTATTTTTTAATATGTTACGAATGTCTTCCATTTTATATTTTTTAATAAATACGCGGAAGTTATTAAGAAGTAATTGTTATCTGTCCATAATTAATGGTAGAACGTAGCACCTTCTTTAGCTTTAAAGGGTTGCTAAGGCTTCAACAGGTCTATTCCCTCTGCCTTTCTTAATAACTAATATGTATGTTTATGAACTTTGTGCAAATAAACGGCATATTCTTATGAATAACAAACTACTACCGCAATTTATTAAATTCTAAAGCAATTTCTCAGTTAATTGATTCATTTTCTTTACTTTCTCTTGAAAATTACCTTTTATAGTTTTTCTAAATGCATTTAAATTAGTAGCCAAATCATCTATATTTTCAGGGATTACATCTTCAAAAAACTGACGTAAACGCTTTGCTAATGTAGGTGATTTTCCGTTAGTTGAAATTGCTATTTTAATATTCCCTTTGGTAACAATACCTCCTAAATAAAAATCACATAATTCAGGAGTGTCTGCTACATTTATTAAAATATTTTCTGATTTTGCATCTAAATAAATTTGCTTGTTTACCTGCTTATTATTAGTTGCTGCAATAACAAGCTGCTTATTTTTTAGTGCAGATTTATTGTATGGAGCTGTTGCTGTTGATACATTATGTTCTTCAACTAGCTTTAGCAAATTTTCATCAAACTCTTTAGAAACCACCAACACTTTTGCATTAGGACTGGATTTTAATAAAAATGAAAGTTTTTCTAACGCTACAGTTCCACCTCCAACTATTAATACATTTAGCTGAGACACTTTTAAAAAAATAGGATATAATTCATTTTGATTCATAGTAACTTTATTTTAAACACTCTTAGCTGTAAAACTACTACTAAAATGCAATTACAACTCTTTTAACAATTCAGAATGAACATTTTTATAAAATAAGTGAAATTTTGAACTTTCCTTAACTACTTCACCAATAACAATTATGGCTGGTGAAGACAATTTTTTTTGAGCTACAACCTCTTCAATGGTATTTATTGTACCTAATCCTAATTTTTCGTTTTTTGTTGTTCCGTTTTGAATAATTGCTGTTGGTATTTCAGTTTTATTATATTTTTTAAAAACTGAAACAATTTCATCCAACTTACTCATCCCCATTAAAATAACAACTGTAGCTGTTGATTGAGCCGCCAAATATACATCGCCCGATAATTTTTTTTCTGAAGTGGTTCCTGTAATTACCCAAAAACTTTCAGCAACACCTCTTTTTGTTAATGAAATACCTTGACTTGCAGGTACAGCCATTGATGATGAAATACCTGAAACAACTTCGGTTTCTATACCAAATGACTCAATATAATCAATTTCTTCAGTACCTCTTCCAAAAATAAAAGGATCACCTCCCTTTAAACGGACAACATTTCCGTACTCAAAAGCGCTTTTAACTATTAACTCGTTAATCTGATCTTGAGAAAAGCTATGCATTCCTTTACGTTTACCAACAAAAATCTTTTTTGCAGTTGGTGCATACGCTAATAATTCTCTATTTATTAAAGCGTCATATAAAATAACATTGGCTTTTTGCAATGCTTTTACACCTTTTACCGTTATTAAATCTGGATCTCCTGGACCAGCTCCAACTAAAGTTACTTTTTTTTCTAATTTAGTTTTCATTACTCACAGTTTTAGCTCTATAATCATTTGCTTTTTTATAAAACAACTGTGCATCGCTCAAATATTTTTGAGCAAATTCTTTAGTTGGTTCATTATTTTTTATTTGATAAATCAATGTTGAAAAAGGCACGCCTAAATCAATTTTATCTCCAAAAAACTCATCAAACTGAGAAATAATACCAACATGTGTATTGGTTTTCTTTTCTTCTGAAGTTAGCAAAGCTTTTGCGGTATTAACAATACTTGAATATGCGTAATAAATACTATCTGAAAACTGATTTAGATTTAACGACTCTGAAGCGTTTTCTAATTTTTCTTCACTTTCTAATAATAGCGTAGCAATTAAATCTATAACAACACCTGCACATTCTCCTACTCCAACAGCTTTTTCATAAGCATGTTCACTTCCCCAGTCAATAAAATCGTTTTGTTCTAAATTAGTAGTATCTGACAAAGGTTTTAGCAGGTTATAAAAATAACGTTCACCTTGGCGGTCGTAATAATCTATAAAACTTTCGTTAGCTAGAACATTTGCCTCATAATCATTTAAAATTGAACGTAATGCGTTTGGGCCTCGTTTACTTGGTATTTTTAATACTTTATTAGCAATTCTACCTTTTCCATCTCCTAAAACACTTCCTCCTAATAATACTTGTAAAGCTGGAGCTACCAAATTTCCAGATTTAATAGACATACCTTGAAAACCAATATGCGCCATTGTATGTTGCCCACAAGAATTCATACAACCACTAATTTTTATAGTAATATTTTTGTTGTTTGCGTATTGAGGGTATTCATTTTTCAATACATTTTCTAATGCCACGGAAATTCCCGTACTACTTGCAATACCTAAATTACAGGTATCTGTTCCTGGACACGATGTAATATCTAACGTACTTTCGTACCCTAAATCTACAAAACCCATTTTTTTTAACTCTACATAGAAAAAAGGCAATAATTCATTTTTTACATGACGAATTAATATATTTTGACGTAATGTTAAACGAATTTCATTACCTGCATATTTTTTAATTAAATCTGCTAAAATTCTAGCTTTATCGGTATAAAAATCTCCTAAATGCACTTTTATTCCAATAGCACTTAAACCTTTTTGCTTTTGAGGAATTACATTTATTGCTTTCCAAGCTTCAAAAGCTTTTTCATTTTTAATTTCTACTGTTGGAATTTGAACATGAGATAAATCTACCTCAGCATCAAAATTAGAAGTATCTATCGGGTATGTTTTTACTGATAGTGCTTTTTGCTCTTCTTCAACCAATTTTACAAATGCATTAAAACCAATATCTTTTATTAAAAATTTTAAACGTGCCTTTGCTCTTCTAGAGCGTTCTCCATACCTATCAAAAACACGTAAAACAGCTTCAGTTAGAGGTATAATTTTATCAGCTTCAATAAATTCAAAAAGTGTATCTGCTAATCTAGCTTGCGATCCTAATCCACCAGCAAGCATTACTTTAAAACCAGTTACACCATCTTTAATTTTAGCAATATAACCTAAATCGTGCATAAAACTTAAGGCTGTATCTTTGTCGGTTCCTGAGAAAGAAATTTTAAATTTTCTACCAAGTTCTTGACAGATTGGGTTTCTTAAAAAAAATTCAAAAGTAGCTTGTGCATACGGAGAAACATCAAAAGGTTCTTCTGGATCAATACCTGCAGTTTCACTTGCGGTTACATTTCTAACGGCATTTCCACAAGCTTCACGCAAGGTAATATCATCTTTTTCTAGTTCTGCCCATAATTCTGGAGTTCTATCTAAACTAACGTGATGAATTTGAATATCTTGACGCGTAGTAATATGCAATCTTCCTCTAGAATATTCATCTGAAACATTAGAGATTCTGTGTAATTGTTCACTTGTAACTCTTCCGTAAGGTAACTTAATACGAATCATTTGAACACCAAATTGGCGTTGACCGTAAACACCTCTCGCAAGACGTAAACTTCTAAATCTATCTTCATCAATTTCACCCTTATAAAACTGTTGAATCTTTTTTTCTAGTTCAATAATATCCTTTTCGACGATCGGATTTTCGATCTCGCTTCTAAAGCTTTGCATGCTATTTTATTTTTTAGTTAGTAATAATAGAATTCCTAGTTCATAAGGAATTATAAGCTTCAATAAATTAATATGTAATTGATTTTCTTTTAGTTATTCAATAAATCCGACTCCTACGGTATTGTTAGATTGTGGATCGATTAAAATAAAAGATCCGTTAGTTCTATGCTCTTTAAAAGCATCAAAAAAAATTGGTTTATTTACTTGAAAAGAAATAGACGCAATATCGTTCATTTTTAAACTTTCAACTCCTGTTTCAATTCCAGAATAATCTGGATTTATTTTATTGTGAATCGCTCCAACTTTAGCCAATACTTTATTTACGCCGTGTTGTAAAACATATTTTGAGCCAGGTGTTAGATTTTCGTTATCCATCCAAGTTACAGTTGCTGTAAACTTTTTTTCAATTTTCGGCAATTCACTTTCTTTTACAATCATATCGCCTCGGCTCACATTTACATCATCTTCTAGGGTAACTGTTACTGAAGATCTACGAGCTGCAGTTTTATATTTTTTATCATAAAAGAAGATTTCTTTTATTTTTGATTTTGTTTTTGAAGGTAAAATAACAACTTCATCACCAACATTTAATTCACCTCCGTACACTTTACCTGCATACCCTCTAAAATCGTGATATGCTGATGTTTTTGGGCGAATTACATATTGCACCGGAAAACGTACTTTACCTTTATTATAAATATCTTCGCTATCTATTTCCTCTAAATATTGCAATAAGGTTTTACCTGAAAACCAAGGCATATTTGTTGATTGCTCAACCACATTATCTCCTTTTAAAGCGCTTACAGGAATAAATGTAATGTTTTGATCTTCGTAATCACTTTTATCAACTACCTTTTGAAAATCTGCTTTAATTTCGTTGTATCTTTCTTCAGAAAAATCAACTAAATCCATTTTATTTACCGCTACAATTACATTTTTAATTCTCAATAAATTATTGATAAAAAAATGACGATAGGTTTGTTCAATAACACCGTGACGCGCATCAATTAAAACCACACCAACTTGCGATGTAGATGCGCCTGTAACCATATTACGCGTATATTCTACGTGTCCTGGAGTATCGGCAATTATATAACTTTTTGTTGCAGTTGAAAAATAAATATGAGCTACATCAATAGTAATTCCTTGTTCTCTTTCAGCTACTAAACCATCTGTTGCTAAGGAAAAATCTAAATAATCGTACCCTTTTTGCTTAGAGCTACGTTCAATGGCTTCTAATTTATCATCTGTTAACGATTTTGTATCGTACAATAATCTTCCAATTAATGTACTTTTCCCATCATCTACACTTCCTGCTGTTGCTATTTTTAAAACTTCCATTCTTTTTAGCTATGTGCCATTCGCATTTTGCTATTGGCTAAATTTTATTATCATTTTATTAATCTGCTATTGACTAATTGCCAAAAGCTAAAGGCAAAATTTTCTAAAGAAAATTTTAAAAGTACCCTTGTTGTTTACGTTCTTCCATTGCTGCTTCTGATCTTTTATCGTCAATCCTTGCACCTCTTTCAGATATACTTGAATCTCTAATTTCAGCAACTACTTCACTAATTGTTTCGGCGTAAGAAGCTACTGCTGCTGTACAACTCATATCACCAACAGTTCTAAAACGAACAATACGTTCTTCTACTACTTCTTCTTCATCTCTGTACACATGTTCAGAAGCTGACCAGATTAAACCATCGCGCACAAATGTTTTTCTTGGGTGTGAAAAATAAATAGAAGGAATTTCTAAATCTTCGCGTTCAATATAAGTCCAAACATCTAATTCTGTCCAGTTAGAAATTGGAAAAACTCGTACATTTTGACCAAAATCTATTTGTCCGTTTAACATATCAAATAGTTCTGGACGTTGGTTTTTCTCATCCCACTGACCAAAATCGTCACGTACAGAAAAAATACGTTCTTTTGCTCTTGCTTTTTCTTCATCTCTACGCGCTCCACCAATACAAGCGTCAAATTTAAATTCTTCTATAGCATCTAAAAGCGTAGTTGTTTGCAACATATTTCTACTAGAATACCTTCCAGATTCTTCTTTTACTTTTCCTTGATCAATAGAATCTTGAACATTTCTAACGATTAATTCTAAGCCTAATTCTTTTACCAATCGATCTCTAAATTCAATAGTTTCAGGAAAATTATGTCCTGTATCAATATGCATTAAAGGAAAAGGAATTTTTGCTGGATAAAATGCTTTTTGAGCCAGCCTAACTAAAGTTATAGAATCTTTTCCTCCAGAAAATAACAGCACTGGTTTTTTAAACTGTGCCGCAACTTCTCTTATAATGTAAATTGCTTCGTTTTCTAATTGATTTATGTATAATTTATCTGTCATAATTCACTTTTTACGAATGTAAACCACATTCTCTATTTTCTAATACTTTTGTAGGGTCGAAATATTTAAACTCATTTGGCAATTCATATTCTTCTAGATATGCATCTAATTGCGCATCTGAATAATTATAAAAAGGACTCACTTTTAAAATACCATCTTTACTTAATGAAACTACATTAATGCTATCTCTAAAAGCAGTTTGACCTTTTCTTAAATTTGTAAACCAAACATCTGGTTTATGCTCTTGCATTGCTCTAGTAAACGGCTCTAGTTTTACTTGTTCAGTAAAAATTTTATGTTGTGGATCATCAATTTGAGGGATTCCAATAATTGAATCTCTATACGCAGCTGTTTGTTTTGGCACATATAAATGTACATTTAACTCTAGCGCATGTATCAGTTCATTTGCATGCTTATATGTTTGTGGTGTGTTATAACCTGTATCACACCAAATAATTTTTAATTCTGGTTCAACTTGCGTACAAGCGTGTAAAATAACAACTTCATACGGTCTAAAGTTTGTTGTTAACACTGGGTTTTTAGCAACTGACAATGCCCAAGTAATAATTTCTGCTGGAGATTTATCTTTTAAATCTTCATTTATTTGTTCAATATTAAACTGTTTCATTATTTTCCCCATTTTATTTTATTCCAAATTCTTTCATGAAAAAAGTACAATACCATTTTTGTAATTAATTCTATAGAACCAATTGATAAAGCCAGCGCTATATGTCCGGTAACTAACCAAGAAATTAATACCGTATCTAAAGTTCCAACAATCCTCCAGCTAATTGATTTTACAACACTGCGTAAAGGTTTTTCAGAATCTTTCGATTTTGTTTTGCTTTTAGCTTTAGGCGTTTTGTTTAAAATAAATAATTGATCTAGTATCATTTTTTTCTTTTATACTATTTTGATGGCAAACATACATTTTTTTTATTAGCCTACCAACTCGATAGACTAATAGATTATTATTCTACTAAATTTTAACATTTTTTAAAAAAATTTGTTAAAATTTAAGTATTTAATGCCTGTTCAATATCCTCTAGAATGTCATTCACATTTTCTAAACCAACTGAAATACGCACTAAACCGGGTGTAATTCCAGCTGCTAAACGTTCTTGTTCACTAAGTTTGCTATGTGTTGTAGATGCAGGGTGTGTAACTATAGTTCTAGTATCTCCTAAATTTGCCGAAAGTGAACACATTTTAATAGCATTTAAAAATTTTCTTCCTGCTTCTATACCTCCTTTTACTTCAACAGCAATAATATTTCCTCCTAATTTCATTTGCTTTTTGGCAATTTTATATTGAGGATGCGATGTTAAAAATGGATATTTAACTTTTAAAATATTTGCATTACTTTCTAAAGTTTTAGCAATTTTAAGTGCATTTTCGCAATGTCTATCAACTCTTACAGCCAAAGTTTCTAAACTTTTACTTAAAGTCCAAGCGTTAAATGGAGACATTGCAGGACCCGTATTACGTGAAAATAAGTAAATTTCTCGAACCAATTCAGACTTACCAACAACAACGCCTCCTAAAACTCTTCCTTGCCCGTCCATTAATTTAGTAGCAGAATGTACTACTAAATCTGCACCAAATTTAATTGGTTGTTGAATATATGGTGTTGCAAAACAATTATCTATAATTAATATTAGATTGTGTTTTTTTGCAATTTTTCCTAATATTTCTAAATCAATAATATCGACGCCTGGGTTTGTTGGAGATTCAGCATATAAAATTTTAGTTGAAGGCGTTATTAAACTTTCAATTTCATTAGGATTGTTAATATCAAAGTATGACGTTTCTATATTCCATTTTGGAAAATACTTAGTAAATAAAGTATGTGTAGAACCAAAAACCGAACGCGCAGAAACTATATGATCACCACTACTTAATAAAGCTGCAAACGTAGAATATATAGCAGCCATTCCAGTTGCAAAAGCATAACCATCTTCAGCAGCTTCCATTGTAACAACTTTCTCAACAAATTCCGTAGTGTTTGGATTGCTAAAACGTGAATAAATATTTCTATCTTTTTCTTCACTAAAAGAAGCTCTCATATCTTCTGCGTCTTCAAAAACAAAACTAGAAGTTACATACATTGGTGTAGAATGTTCCTGAAATTGTGAACGTTCTAATTGAGTTCTAATTGCTGCTGTTTCAAATTTTTTTTTACTCATTTAATATAGTATTCTTTTGGGCGTTTCCTTGCAGGTCGCGCTATCCGTTATATCTTTTTCTTCGTTCCACTTTAAAAAAGGATGCCACTACTATCGCTAACGCGTTTTTGATGTTACCTTTTAACTTTAACCTTGCAAATTAATTTTTCTCTGCTAGTCTTAAAACATCACCAAAAACTCCACGTGCTGTCACTGCCGCTCCTGCTCCAGCTCCTTGAATTACAATAGGTTTTTCTCCATAAGATTCTGTAAATACTTCAAAAATGGCATCGGCTCCTTGTATTTGACCTAAAGCGCTATTTGCAGGTACAGAAATTAATTTTACTTCTAAAATTCCTTTATCTTCTTGTAAATTACCAGATAAATCTCCAATATATCTTAAAACATGACCTTCTTTTTGACTGTCTTTAATATCCTGATAATATGCATCCATCTCATCAAGTTTACCTAAAAATTCTGATGCGGAACCTTCACGTAAATCTTCAGGAATTAAATTTTCAATCTTAACATCTGTAAATTCATTTTGTAAATCTAATTCACGTGCTAATATCAATAATTTTCTACCTACATCGTTTCCACATAAATCTTCACGTGGATCTGGTTCTGTATATCCGTTTTCTATAGCTTCTTTTAAAACTACACTAAACGGACGATCTTGTGCTGAATAATTGTTAAATAAATAACTTAACGATCCCGAAAACACACCTCTTATTCCTGTTATATTTTCACCAGAATCATGTAATAATTTTATAGTATCTATTAATGGTAATCCAGCACCAACATTAGTTTCGTATAAATATGTTTTTTTATTTTTACTTAGTTTTTCTCTTAATTCTTTATAAAAAGTATAATCTAATGTATTTGCAATTTTATTTGAAGAAATTAAATCGAAACCGTCTTCAACTAATTCTATATAATGTTTAACAAACTCGCTACTAGCGGTATTATCAATTGCAATTAAATTTTCTAAATGAAATTTTTCTGCATATTCTAAAATATTTTGAATACTGTTTTCTACGTCACTTTTTTCTAAGTCTTTTTCCCAATCTGTAGAAACCCCATTTTTATTCAATAAAACTTTTGATGAATTTGCTACAGCAAAAATATTTAAGTTGATGTTTTTTCTTTTAATAATATTGTCTTTGCTCTTTAAAATTTGATTTATAAGCGTTCCTCCAACTAAACCTTTCCCAAAAATAGCAATGTTTACATTTTTTGAAACTCCAAAAATCTCTCCATGAATAACATTAACAGCCTTTTTTAAATCTGTTTGTTTTACAACCAAACATACATTTTCTCCAGTAACCGTATTGTTAATTAGTATAGGTGTTATATGGTTTTTAATTAACGCGCTATATGGCTGATTAAAAGAATATAAACTTTGACCTATAATAGAAATTACCGAAACATTTTCTGTAACATAAACCTGACTTACATCTTTACTTTGAAATTCTGTTTTAAATTCTTCTTCTAGTACTTTTTTAGCTCTATAGCCATTTTTAGCATCTACAATAAAACCAATTCCTCGTTCTGATGATCCTTGAGAAATAATACTTACACTTATATTTTCTCTACCTAAAGCTCCAAAAATTCTACCATCTACACCAACTTTACCCAATAATCCTCTACCTATTAAGTTTACCAAAGCAACATTTTGTTCAACTGAAAGCGATTTTATACCTCCACGTTCTGTTTCTTTACCTATTAAAGTTCCTTCATTATTAGCATTAAAGGTGTTTAAAATTCGTAAAGGAATATTTTTCTCAATTAAAGGAATAATAGTTTTTGCATGTAAAATATTAGCTCCAAAATTTGCCATTTCATTGGCTTCTTGATAGCTTAATTTTTCAATTTTTTTTGCGTTTTCAACCAAGTCTGGATTTGCTGTATAAATTCCATCAACATGTGTATAGTTTTGAAACTCTTGTGCATTTAAAAAATTAGCAATTAAAGAAGCTGTGTAATTACTACCATTTCTTCCTAAAGTTGTTGTTTCTCCTTGTAAATTTGAACCAATAAAACCTGTAATAATTTGAGTAATATCATCTGGTTGATTTCTAAAAAACTCAATAACATTTTCTTCTGAAGTATTTTCAAAAGGTTGTGCTTTTCCAAACTGATTATTTGTTTTAATTAACAAACGAGTATCTACAAAATTGGCTTTTACACCATTTTTATTCAATAAATTTGCAACCAATTTAGCTGAAATTAATTCACCTTGAGCAAGTACTTGATCTTTAACTTTTACACTGTAATCTCCAAGTAAATTAACGCCTTTAAAAATTTCTTCTAACAATTGAAATTCTGCAGATAAATCTACTGTATTATCAGCCTCTAACTGATAATTTTTCAACTGTTCAAATTCTTCTACATAAGGCAAACTATTTTTAGCTTTTTCTAAAATAGACTCTAAATGATCTGTAGTTTTACCACGTGCAGAAACTACTACTGCTATATTTTCGTTGTTGTCAATTTTATTTTTAATAATAGCTAAGGTACTTTCTAAACCTAAACCATTTGCTAAAGACTTCCCTCCAAATTTTACTATTTTCATCTTATTATGTTTAGAACTTATGTTAAAAATTGGTTCTATAATTTTCCCTAATTGTTTATATTCCATTAAAAAAGCATCGTGTCCGTGTACCGAATTAATTTCGTTATAAGTAACATTCGGGTTTGTTAATGCTAATTGTTTATGTGTTTCTTTATTTTCTTCAGCCGTAAAAAACAAATCTGAATCTACTCCTATAATATGAATATTTGCTTTAATTGAATCTAAAACATGTGCATCTCTTCCTTTGGTAACATCAATAGTTTTAAGCAATTGATTCATTAATCTATAAGCAGATAATTGAAAGCGTTCTTGTAATTTCTTGCCGTGGTGCAACAACCAACTCTCTACATTAAAAATGGCCAATGCTTCATTTTTAGAACGTTGAAAACGCTTTTTAAAAGATTCTGGCGTTCTGTAACACAGCATTGCATGCATACGTGCATCATGTACTGGATTGCTAGAATTTACAAGAAACTGTTCTTGAATTTGACAGTTTGCAATTAACCAATCGGTAGCTTTCCAATCGGTAGCAATTAATATTAAATGTTCGGTAATTTTTGGACTTATAACTGCCATTTCCCAAGCAATTCCACCACCTAAAGAACCTCCAATTAATGCAAATAGACCTTGTATTTTTAATTTTTCAAGCCCTAATAAAAATATGTTTGCTATATCTCTCGCCTCAAAATCTTTATAGTTTTCAATTACAAAACCATCGTACCCATTTCCAGGAATATTAAACGATAAAATAGTGTATTGATTGGTATCTATCACCTTATTTTCTCCAACTAAATCTGTCCACCAGCCACCTTTTCCAGCTACATTAGAATTTCCTGTTAGAGCATGGTTTATTAAAATAATAGGAGCAGAATACAATTCTTTTCCAAAAACTTCATAAGAAAGTTGAAGTTGTTCACTTCTATATCCTTTTTCAGAAATAAAATTGGAAAGAGTTATATGTTGCAATTGCTTCATCAATTATTACTTATTAAACTTTATTTAATCATATTAAGAATAACAAAACGAGTTTTAACATTCTAAAACATCAATGTTTTATTACTCTTAATATGATATATTTCAAACTTTTTAGTTTGCTTAAAAAAAATTGTTATGTGAATTTGCAGCTAATTATTTTGAGAATAATTAGGTTTAGTTATCTATCCAAAATGGGTAGAATTTAGCACCTTCTTTACAAGTTAAAGGGTTGCTAAGGCTTCACAGGGTCTATTCCCTCTGCCTTTCTTGATAACAATAGTCAATATGCTTATGAACTAAGCAACAAATTAACGCAATAATTTTTTCTCAAACAAAATTTAATCTACTATTTTTTTGAAAGCCTGTTCTAAATCTCCTTTTAAATCTTCAATATCTTCAAGACCTACAGATAATCTAATTAGATCTTGACCAACACCTGCACTTGCTTGTTGCTCAACTGTTAATTGTTGATGTGTTGTACTTGCTGGATGTATAATTAATGATTTTGTATCTCCAATATTTGCAAGTAGTGAAAATATTTCAGTTGCATCTGTGACTTTTTTAGCTGCTTCAAACCCTCCTTTTACTCCAAATGTAACCAATCCACTTTGCCCTTTTGGCAAATATTTTTTAGCCAATGTATTGTACTTATTACTTTCTAAACCTGGATAATTTACCCAAGCTACTTCTTCTCTACTTTCTAACCATTTTGCTAATTCTAATGCATTTGCACTGTGTTGTTTAATACGAACAGGTAAAGTTTCCAACCCTTGTATAATTTGAAAAGCGTTAAACGGACTTAAAGCACCACCAAAATCACGTAAACCCTCTAAAATTAATTTAAAAGTAAATGCTGCAGCTCCTAAAGCTTCACTATAAACTAAGCCATGGTAACCTGCTGACGGCTCTGTAAATTCAGGAAATTTTCCGTTTGTCCAATCAAAAGTTCCAGCATCAATAATTGCACCTCCTAAAGAATTCCCTTGTCCGCCAATATATTTTGTCAATGAATGAATTACCAAATTTGCTCCATGTTTAATTGGATTTAATAATGCTGGCGTTGCAACCGTATTATCTACAATAAATGGAACACCAGCAGTTTTTGAATGCGCTGCAATAGCTTCTAAATCTAGAACATCTAATTTTGGATTTCCTAAAGATTCTACAAAAAACGCTCTCGTATTCTCTTGAACAGCATCTTTAAAACTATCTGGATTTGAAGCGTCTACAAATGTTGTTGTAATTCCTAATCTTGGCAAAGTAACATTTAAAAGCGTATAGGTACCACCATATAAACTACTTGATGCAACAATATGATCTCCAGCTTTTAACAAAGTTAACAATCCTGTTGAAATTGCTGAAGTTCCAGAGGCAAATACAACAGCTCCAACTCCTCCTTCAACTGCTGCTAAACGTTGTTGCAAAATATCATTTGTTGGATTGTTTAATCTTGCATAAATAAACCCTAATTCTTTTAATGAAAATAAATTTGCAGCATGCTCTGTATTGTTAAAAACATATGAAGTTGATTGATAAATTGGAACTGCTCTAGTGCCTCCATTTTTTGTTGTATCGTGTCCTGCGTGTAATGCTTGTGTAGAAATTTTTTGAGTACTCATAATCTTATAATTTTATTTTTTTAGTTTTAATTTTTAATAAAAAAAGTCCCTTTGGTTCTAGGTATTACCAAAGGGACTTTTATCTAATTAGATTTTATTTTCCATTTATTTTAGGCAATACCAGTTCATTGTGTTACGCATCATTCGCATACACATTTCAAATTGGTTTGACGTTCTATTTTGGAAAGTAATTTTCATATTATAATTGTTTTTAAAATAAAAAACCTCTGATTTTCATCAGAGGTTTTTATTATTTATGTTTTATTAAATTTTAAACAATAGCATCCTCTGTGTAAATTCTACACATCATAGCACGCATTATATTAAATTTAATTGTCATTTTATTCTTTTTTGATACGACAAATGTAATCACATTTTTTTAAAATCCAATAAATATTTTATTTATTTTAATGTTGCTGTTCCAAAACTAACAGAAAAATCTACACACCAAATATTTACAATATTGTATTTTGAAACATCTATATTTTCAGGAATACCATAAGTAAAATCTCCAATAATCCCCTTTAAATCTCCCAAATTTACAAACTCATTAGCATTTGAATCCGTTGATAAATAAACTAGTAATTTAGGCCCATTATCTGTTTTAAAATTTGTAAACGATAAAACTGATTTATCTGAATTTACAGATGCTTTTCCGGAAGTTGGATGTGCCCCATCAATAAAATCACCCATTATTAAAGTGGGTTCACTTGTAGTATTTTCTTCATTTATATTGTTTTCTTCATTTTCTATACGTACTTCAATAACATCCATTTCATCGTTATTTTCTGAGCAATTGCTAAATGTTATTACAAAAAGCATGAATACAATTAAGTTTTTCATTTTAATTAGTTTAGTAAATAAGAAGTCGTAAAAAACTCAAAATCATTACAAAAAATATATTTAGAAATTATTTAACAGTTATTTAGCTTATAACTTTTTATTTTTCATAAATTTGCAGACGAAATATTTAGGAGGAAAAATTTGATCTGATTGCAACCTCGTTAAAAAATGCTAAAGCAGTAATTTTTTACTCCTTTTAGCGACCAACGCAATCAACAAACCTCTCTTCAAACAATTTAAAATTAAATAATTATGTCATATTTATTCACATCAGAATCTGTATCAGAAGGGCATCCAGACAAAGTCTCAGATCAAATTTCAGATGCATTAGTAGATAACTTTTTAGCTTTTGATTCAAATTCAAAAGTAGCTTGTGAAACCTTAGTAACCACTGGTCAAGTTGTATTGGCTGGAGAAGTAAAATCTAAAACTTATTTAGATGTTCAAAAAATAGCAAGAGATGTTATTAACAATATTGGTTACACAAAAGGAGAATATATGTTTGATGGAAACTCTTGCGGTGTTTTATCTGCAATCCACGAACAATCTCAAGATATTAACCAAGGTGTTGATAGAGCTACAAAAGAAGAACAAGGAGCGGGAGACCAAGGTATGATGTTTGGTTACGCTACCAACGAAACTGAAAATTTAATGCCATTGGCTTTAGATTTAAGTCATAGAATTTTACATGAATTAGCTGCATTAAGAAGAGAAAACAACGAAATCACCTATTTACGTCCAGATTCTAAAAGTCAGGTTACCATTGAATATACCGATGATAATGTTCCGTTTAGGATTAAAGATATTGTTGTTTCAACACAACACGATCAATTTTTAGAAGATGATATTGAAATGTTAGCTAAAATTAAGTCAGACATTATCAATATTTTAATACCAAGAGTAATTGCAAAATTACCAACTTCAATACAAGCTTTATTTAACGATAATATTAAATACCACGTTAACCCAACAGGAAAATTTGTAATTGGCGGACCTCACGGTGATACCGGCTTAACTGGTAGAAAAATTATTGTAGATACTTACGGTGGAAAAGGTGCACACGGTGGTGGTGCTTTTTCTGGAAAAGATCCTAGTAAAGTAGATAGAAGTGCTGCTTATGCAACGCGCCATATTGCTAAAAATTTAGTTGCGGCTGGTGTTGCTGATGAAATTTTAATTCAGGTTTCTTATGCCATTGGTGTTGCAGAACCTATGGGAATTTACGTAAACACTTACGGAACTTCTAAAGTTAACAAAGCAGATGGTGAAATTGCTGAAATTGTATCAACATTGTTTGATATGAGACCTTCTGCTATTGAAGAACGTTTAAAATTACGCCAACCAATGTATTTAGAAACAGCTGCTTACGGACATATGGGAAGAGACAACCGTATTGTAAATAAAACATTTACAAATGTAGATGGCTCTAAAGTTTCTTTAGATGTTGAATTATTTACATGGGAAAAATTAGACTACGTAGCTAAAATAAAAGAAGCTTTTAAAATTTAGAAAAAGCTTTTAAAATAACTATAAAGAGACTGCTTAATTTATTTTAGGCAGTCTTTTTTTTACAATTTATGCCATTTAAAACTATTTCAAATAGCATTAAATTATACGTAGCAACTTCAAAATAATAAAAATTTAACATTATATTAACTAATTTAAACGTCTTGAAATTAAAGGCATCGCATAAAAATTATTGTTAAAACGTTAATTTTGAAGCAACAATCAATTTAATAAACAGTTAATATATATGTCTAAAAAAACAACAACGCTATTTGCAACCATTTTATGTATAACACTCGCATTTACAAGTTGCAAAGAGAATAAGCAAACAACAAAAAACATGACCGAAAATAATATATTATTACAAGAATGGACAGGTCCTTATGGTGGAGTTCCAGCTTTTGATAAAATGAATCTTACAGATATTAAACCTGCAATTGAAAAAGGTATGGAGCTAAAACTTCAAGAAATTGATGAAATTACAGCAAACACAGAAGCTCCAACATTTGAAAACACCATTGTCCCGCTAGAAAAATCTGGAGAAGCATTGAGTAGAGTTTTTAAATATTATGGTATTTGGAGTTCTAATATTTCATCTTCAGAATTTAGAGCAATTCAAAGTGAAATGGCTCCAATTATATCTGAATTCAACTCTAAAATTTCACAAAATTCTGAATTATTTAAACGTATTAAAACCGTTTACAACAACGCTATTAAAAACCCTTTAGAAGCCGACCAACAACGCGTTATTCAACTTATTTACGAAGATTTTGCTATGGGTGGCGCAGAATTAGACGCTGAAAAAAAAGCACGTTACGCAGCCATAAACAAAGAACTTTCTTCATTATATACTAATTTCTCAAATAACATTTTAGCCGACGAAGAAAATTATGTAGTATACTTAACTAAAGGTCAATTAGGTGGCTTATCAGAAGGAATGATTAAATCTATGGCTAAAATTGCTTCAGAAAAAGGGCACGAAGGTAAATACGCAGTACCTAATACACGCTCTTATATAGATCCGTTCTTAACCTATTCAACCGAAAGAGAATTACGTAAGCAAGTTTGGACAAATTATTATTCGAGAGGCGATAATGCAGATGAGTTTGATAATAATAAAAATATAGCTAAAATTTTACAACTTAGAAAAGAACGAGTAGAATTATTAGGTTATGATAATTTTGGTGATTGGCGTTTGCAAAACAGAATGGCAAAAACTCCTGAAAACGCTATGAATTTAATGAATGCGGTTTGGCCTGCTGCTATTGCAAGAGTTAAAGAAGAAGTTGCTGATATGCAAGCTGTTGCAAATGCAAATGGAGACAACATTACAATTGAACCTTGGGATTACCGTTTCTACGCAGAAAAAGTTCGTCAACAAAAATATGATTTAGATTCTGACGAAGTAAAACAATACTTACAATTAGATAAACTAACTGAAGCGCTATTTTTTGTAGCAAGCGAATTATTTAATTACAATTTTACACCAGTTCCAGAAGGAAGCGTTCCTGTTTTTCATGAAGATGTAAACGTTTGGGAAGTAACAGATAAAACAACTGGAAAACATATTGGATTATGGTATTTAGACCCATTTGCAAGACCAGGAAAACGCTCAGGAGCTTGGGCTACAACCTATAGAAGTCATACTACTTTTAATGGTGAAAAAACTGTATTAGCATCTAACAACTCTAACTTTGTTAAACCAGCTGCAGGTGAAGCATTATTAGTTTCTTGGGATGATGCTACCACATTTTTACACGAATTCGGACACGCATTGCATTTCTTTTCTTCAAATGTAAAATACCCTACTTTAAATGGTGGCGTTAGAGATTACACAGAATTCCAATCTCAAGTATTAGAACGTTGGCTAGCTACAGATAAAGTGATAAATCAATTTTTAGTTCATTATAAAACAGGAGAAGCAATTCCTCAAAGTTTAGTTGAAAAAATTAAAAAAGCATCTACTTTTAACCAAGGTTTTGCTACAACCGAATATTTAGCTTCTGCAATAATGGATATGAAACTTCACTTAGCAGACCCAACAAATATTGATATTGATGCTTTTGAAAAAGAAACATTAGAAGCAATGAATATGCCGAAAGAATTGGTTATGCGCCATAGAACACCACATTTTGGACATGTTTTTTCAGGTGAAGGTTACGCAACTGCATATTACGGTTATATGTGGGCTGATGTTTTAACAGCTGATGCTGCAGAAGCTTTTGCTGAGGCTCCAAACGGATTTTACGATAAAGAATTGGCTGCGAAAATGGTAAAGTATTTATTTGCACCTAGAAACTCAATGGATCCTGCTGAAGCTTATAGATTATTTAGAGGTAGAGATGCTAAAATAGACGCATTAATGAGAGACCGCGGATTTCCAGTTTCAAAAAATTAACAAAACTTAAAACCTCTATTCTAGCAATAGTATAAATTGTATAAATGTATTTCAACTTCGAACTTAAAAAAACATTTAACGAAGTTGAAATACATTTTTTATTTTAAAAATAGCTTAAAAATCAGTAACTTGTAAAATGAAAACTAAATTATTGAGTTATGAAAAATAAAAATCTATTTCTTAAAATACTATCTAATAAAGTTTCCATTTTTATTTTTATTTCCCTAATAGGATTTCAAAATATTGTCTATTCAAGTACATTAATTGTTAATGACACTGTTGATTTTAAGCAGTATAAAGGTAAAATTATAGATTCAAAATCAAAAAAACCATTAGTTTTTGCAACGCTTTTAGTTAACAATACCAATATAAGTTCTATAACAAATACACAGGGTGAATTTCAATTAAAAATTCCAAAAAAATATAGTAAAAATCTCGTTACAGTTTCTTTTTTAGGTTATACAAATAAAGCAATCGACTTTAATACTTTAAATGAAGACAAAATCGTAATTACATTAGAAACTCATATTGAAAAACTTTCTGAAATTAAAATAAACATCGAAAATGCCGATGCATTGATACGAGAAATGTTAAAAAACAAACAACACAATTATTTTGATTTTGCCACATCTATGACAGCCTTTTATAGAGAAACAATTAAAAAAAGAAGAAGTTACGTATCGCTTTCTGAAGCAGTAATTGAGGTTAACAAACAATCATATCTAAATCGTAAAAAGGATTTAATTAAACTTTATAAAGCACGTAAAAGTACAGATTATAACAAATTAGACACCATTACTTTAAAGCTAAAAGGAGGTCCTTCTAGCACCCTAAAAATTGATGTTATAAAAAATACATTCGAGTTTTTTGGAGATGATGTTTTTGAAAACTATCAGTTTAAATTTGCAAATGCTACCAAAATAGACAACAGACCTATATATGTAGTTAATTTTAAACAAAAAAACCATATTAAAACCCCTTTTTACTATGGTCAATTATTTATAGATGCTAATACTTACGCCTTAATTAGCACTAAATTCCACTTAAATTTAGACAACAAACAAGAAGCTAGTAGATTATTTGTTGTTAAAAAACCAAAAAAAGCAGATGTTACACCTATAAAAGCTTCTTACCAAATAAATTATAGAGAAAAAGATGGCAAATGGTATTTTGGATACAGTAGAATTGAATTAGGTTTTAAAATAAACTATGATAAACGTTTATTTAATTCAGTTTACAATCTAATTATGGAAATAGCAATTACAGATTGGGAAAAAACTACAAACATAAACACCATTAAATTTAAAGATCGGTTAAAACCATCTATAATTCTTAGTGATGAAGCACAAGGCTTTTCAGATCCTGAATTTTGGGGCGAATTTAATGTAATTGAACCCGAAAAACCAATTGAAAATGCCATTAAAAAAATTCAAAAACAATTAAAAAAGAACTGATAACTGTTAAAAATATCTTTATTTTTTAATTTTTTTTAAAATCAATTTGTTAAAAAATAGTTTAACATTACTAATAACGGTTTTTTCTTTAACAATTTTTTAAGATTTTTTGTACTGAGGTTTAATAAATTAGGCGTTTAATAATTTTTAATCATTAATTAATCATAAAAAACGCATGACTCGTAAATTTTTTACCACACTATTAACACTACTATTAATAGTGGGTGTTACTTCCCAAGCAGATGCTCAAAGGAAGAAAAAGAAAGAACAAGAAGCTGCTGCTAAAGCAGCTGCAGCAGCAACACCAAAACCAAAAAAAGGTGATATACTTCCTTACGGAAAAGTAATTACCAAAGATGCAAAAACCGATGAAGGTTTATTTAAAGTCCATTTTGTAGATGATAAATACCTTTTTGAAATTCCAGATTCTTTACTAGAAAGAGAAATGTTAATGGTTACTAGAATAGCCAAAAACACTTCAAACAATAGTAGTTTTGGTGGACAAAAAGCAAATACAAAAGTTTTACGCTGGCAAAAAAAAGGAAAACAAATTTTATTACGAGTTGTATCTCATAATGTTGTAGCTGATGAAGATTTACCAGTACACGAAGCAGTTACAAACTCAAACTTTGAACCTGTTTTATATGCTTTTCCAATTAAAGCTTTATCTGAAGATAAAACTGCAACAGTTATAGATGTAACAGACTTATATGCTACTGATGTAAAAGCTTTAGGTTTACCTGATAGAGTTAGAAAAGGTTACAAAATTACAAGATTAGATACCCAAAAATCATTTATTGACAGTATTAAAAGTTACCCTTTAAACATAGAAAGTAGACACGTAAAAACATATAGTGCAGGTGCACCACCATCAAATTCAAGTACTGGAACTGTTTCTGTTGAGATGAGTAATTCTATGATTTTACTTCCAAAAGAACCAATGAAAAGAAGACTTTTTGACGAACGTGTAGGTTGGTTTACCTCTAGTCAAATAGATTATAGTTCTGAAGCTCAAAAAAGTGAAACCATTACTTATTTAGATCGTTGGAGATTAGAAGTTAAAGACGAAGATATTGAAAAATTTAAAAGAGGTGAATTGGTTGAACCAAAAAAACAAATAGTTTATTATATAGACAGAGCAACTCCAGAAAAATGGCGACCTTTTATTAAACAAGGTATTGAAGACTGGCAAGTGGCTTTTGAGGAAGCAGGTTTTAAAAATGCAATTATAGCTAAAGACGCACCAACAAAAGAAGAAGACCCTGAATATAGCCCAGAAGATATACGTTATTCTGTAGTACGTTATTTAGCCTCTCCAATTCCAAATGCAAATGGTCCTCATGTAAGCGACCCAAGATCTGGTGAAATTTTAGAATCAGACATTAACTGGTACCACAATGTAATGAGTTTATTACAAGGTTGGTATTTTGTACAAACAGCTGCTATTAATCCTGAAGCACAAAAAGTTGGATTTAAAGATGAAGTAATGGGTGAACTTATAAAATTTGTTTCTTCACATGAAGTTGGACACACATTGGGTTTACCTCATAATATGGGAAGTAGTTCTGCATACCCAGTAGACTCTCTAAGATCAGCTACTTTCACTAAAAAATATGGTACTGCCCCTTCAATTATGGATTATGCACGTTTTAATTATATTGCGCAACCTGGAGATGAAAGTGTTGCAATGATGCCTAATATTGGTGTGTATGATAAATATGCAATGAAATGGGGATACCGCCCAATCTTAGAAGCTGAAACTCCTGAAGATGAAAAAGAAATCTTAGATAGTTGGATTTTAGAACATGCTGGCGACCCATTATACAGATTTGGTCACCAACAAGCTGGAGATGTTGTAGACCCTAGCTCTCAAACTGAAGATTTAGGAGATGATGCTGTTAAAGCAAGTGCTTACGGTATTTCAAATTTAAAAATTATTATGAATAATTTGATTGACTGGACTTCTAAAAAAGGTGAAAATTATGACGATTTATCTGAAATGTACGGTCATGTAGTTTCTCAATTTAATAGATATATGGGACATGTTTCATCAAATATAGGTGGTGTTTATGAAAACTTTAAAACTTCAGATCAAGAAGGTTTAGTATACACGCATGTACCTAAAGAACGTCAAAAAAATAGTTTGAATTTTGTAGTAGATCAATTATTTAAAACACCAACTTGGTTAATCGACAAAGAAATTATTGGAAAAACTGAATACTCTGGAATTACAGAACGCGTTAGAGGTCTTCAAGTAAGAACACTTAACAACGTTTTAAGCTTAGGAAGAATGATGCGTATGATTGAAAATGAAACTTTAAACGGCTCTGAAGCATACTCATTAATTTCTATGATGAGTGATTTAAGAAATGGTATCTGGACAGAATTACGCTCTGGAAGAAGTATTGACACTTACAGAAGAAACTTACAAAGAGCACATGTAGAACAACTTGCAAGCTTAATGACTGCAAGTGACTCTAGAACACCTTCTAGAAAATCTAGCTATGTAAAAAGCACAACTGTTACTGTAAAACAATCAGATATAATTCCAGTTGTTAGAGGTGAATTAAATAGAATTAAAAGAGATGCTCAAAGAGCTGCTAATGCAGCACCAAATACAATTACAAGATATCATTTACAAGATATTGCAGAACGTATTGATGCTATTTTAGACCCTAAATAATAAATTAAATTCAAAAGAATTTAATTAAAAAGCCTCCAATTTGGAGGCTTTTTTTATGATTTTAATAAACCCATCGAACTTGATTTAGGTTCCCATAATAATTAATATTTTGGTTATTCTTGTAAACCTAAAGCTTCTAAACCTTGTTCAAAAACAACATCTACAGGTATATTTTGTTCGCTTAACATATCTAAATCTTTTTGCAAATCTTCTGATATAATTCCTTTTTCAGCTACCAATTTAGCTACACCATCATAATCACCATTACCTTGTAAGGTTAAAATAATAGTTGACAACTCTTCCATAGCTGTTTGCATTTTATCGTAATTAACTTTATAAGTTCCATCTTCATTTTTAGTAAAAGCATCTTTTTCTTTAAAGAAATTAAAACGAATCATATTTGCTTTTCCGTGTGCACTTGAAGCTCCAAAACGAACAGATCTAAAAATCCCTGTCATAAAAGTGGTCATATAATCTTTTATATCTCCATCAATTTCTCCTTTTTTATGTAATTGCTGTACCATATACAATCCTAAAATATCAGCTTTTCCCTCTTCTAATGCAGAAGCTAATTCTTTTAAAGAGCTCCTTACAGTTCCTTTACCATTAATGGTATTTTTTATTCCCAAACCATGGGCAACTTCATGAAACATTGTATTGGCAAAAAATGCATCGAAAGTAATGTGCTTACGTTGACTTTCATCAATAATTTTATCAGCAATTGGAATTAATATTTTATCAAATTTTGCACGCATTGCATTTTTTAGCTGCAATCTTCTTGTTCCTTTTTGCAATTGAACTTCTTCATCATTTGGTAAGTTAATAGCAATTGTTTTTCCTCCAGAATTACAATCACCAGCATAATACACAACATCATACGCATTTAAGTCAGAGTCTGTACCAGGTGTTTCCGTTTTATATGCTTCATCAACAGGTAATCCTTTTTGTAACTCTGGTAAAAAATGTGCAAATTTCTCTAATTTTTTACTCCATTCTTGGTCTTTTATTAATACATAAGCTTCATGTGAAGCTTTATTTCCAAACAACTGATCTTCATAAGTTTCAATAGGACCAATTACAATATCTAGTGTATTTGTTTTCATATCCATCCACGCAAAATCACTTGCTTGATAGTCATCGTTTAAAAATGCCTGCGCACGTAATTCTAAATAATTCTTTAGTCCTTCATTTTCAGCTAATTTTGAAGCTTCTAATAATAAGTTTGAAACTTCTTTCACTTCCTTTTCAAATTGCTCGTGATACCAAATAGTTTTTAAATTTCTATCTTCATCTCTTCTAACAAAAGTGTATAAACTAGATTTATTTTCATCAGAAAAGGCTTCAAATTCTTCTTTTGTCATATCTATAGGATAATAATTTGCTCCTAAAGGCTTCTCTCCTATTCCTTCAACAAAAGGTTTATTTCCGTCTAATCTATCCCAAGGACCATAATTTATTTCAGCAAACTGTTTCGTTTC
Source organism: Lutibacter sp. A64 (assembly GCF_022429565.1). Lineage (NCBI taxonomy): Bacteria > Pseudomonadati > Bacteroidota > Flavobacteriia > Flavobacteriales > Flavobacteriaceae > Lutibacter > Lutibacter sp. A64. Next base: position 3,786,064 of record NZ_CP092487.1, on the reverse strand, counting down.
GGAAGCATCAATTTTGGCTAGTAATTCATCTTTATCTCCATAGGCTTCATACCAAAAAAGAGCATTCATTTTATCTGCGGCCTCAATTAATAATGGCAACATTTTTTGCTGATTTTCGGTTAAAACATTTAAATCTGAAGTTAATTTAAATGACACATATTTCTCTAAATTCTTATCCATTTCTGTCAATTCTCTTTCAACTGTAACTTGTTTTACAGGTTTACGCGCTTCTTTATCTTCTTTACAAGAAAACATAATTGCTAAAACAATTAATGCGGCTATTTTTTTCATAAGTATTTGGTGTTTTTTAACGTAATTTATTATAAATAATTTTATTTAAATTTTCTTTTCAACAATTAATTTTGATAAACATTTATTTAAATTTAAGTTATAAAATTAAATAAAAAAATTGTGACACAATACTATATTAATTTTATAACATTAAAATTAAGACTTACCTTTAAATTAAATACTATTTAATCTTTTAATTGTTTTACTGATTTTTATTCAACAAAACAAGTGTATTTATGATTTTTTTTAAAAAAATATTGTTTTTTATGTAACTTTTATTACATTTACAATACTAACTAATCAAATTTATTCATGAAAAATCTTCCTTCTAGAAGGTTGTTTTTGCGCAATACCGCAATTGCAGCAACAGGTTTAGCACTATTTTCTTCACCTACTTTTGCTACTTCTTTTACAAATACAGAAAGTCCATTTGATGGATATAATCCTTATGCCAAAGAGACTACTGATTTGAGAACCTCATCATTATTTGGAAAACATTTATCTGTAAAAGGGATAATATTTGATAAAACCGGAACTTTCCCTTTATCAAATACTTCAATAGAGGTTTGGCATTTATCTCCAAATTCAAATACATACAAACATCATGCAAAATTAAAAACCAATACTAATGGTGAATACAATTTTGTAACCGACTTTCCTAATAAGGAAAAAGGTAAAATGAGCAGAATCTATTTTAAAGTATCTAATAATTCAAAAACATATTTTACGGAATTATTAATAAATGATTTTGGAGCTAACATTACGGGAAAACATTGGGAAGAAAATATCCAATTAAAAGATAATTTATTTCCTATAAAAAAAGGTGCTAAAAACAATTCATCTGTTGTTTTTAATATTTCTATCTAAAATACATGTTTAACTGTTTTTTTTAAGTAACAGCTAAATCTTCTTAAAAATTAATATTAACTAACTTTTAAAAATCAATTATTATGGAACCATTTTTAGGACAAATACAAGCATTCGGATTTAATTTTGCACCACGTGGATGGGCTAAATGCGATGGACAACTTTTAGCTATTAATTCAAACCAAGCTCTTTTTTCTTTATTGGGAACTACTTATGGTGGTGACGGCAGAACTACTTTTGCACTACCGGACCTTAGAGGTAGAAGTGGAATACATTTTGGTCAAGGACCTGGACTAAACAATGTAGTTCAAGGACAAAAAGGTGGCGCTGAAAACCGTACACTTACTGTTGCAAATCTGCCTGCACACAACCACCCAGTAAATGCGAAAGAAGAGGGCACTACGGATGATCCTACCGGAGCATTTATAGCTGGCGATGGAACTAATGCTTTTGGTGCTGCTACAGATAAAGTAATGGCAGCTACATCCGTTGGCAATACTGGTGGTGGACAATCATTTAGTACAAGAGATCCTTTTTTAGGAATAAATTATTGTATTGCATTAGTTGGAATTTTCCCTTCAAGAAGTTAAACAGATTGCTTTTATCGCCTATAAAATTCACTAAAGTTCACTTTCATAGTTGAAAGGAGCCTAAACTTATCTATTATGAAAAAAATTACACTCTTGTTGGTTGTAACACTAACTGTTTTTTACACAAATGCTCAAACAACACTTGCTCCAGGAGATATTGCTTTTGTGGGTAGTAATACCGATGGGGCAACAAATTTTATAGATTCTGTATCCTTTGTTTTACTAAAAGATATTGATGCTGCAACCACAATTATCTTTACCGACAGAGGTTGGGATGATGCCACTGGTTTCACAAACTTTTGGGGTGATGGCGAATTTACTTGGACCAGCGGTTCAGCAAGATCTGCAGGAGAGGTGGTAACCATAGATATGAGCTTACTCTTTCCGGCTGCTTACGCTATAATTGGTGATCAACTTTTTGCAATTCAAGGCACCATTGCAGCTCCAGTTTTTATTGCTGGTCTACAGTATAACGATGCTACAGGAACTGACGCAAATTGGGACGGAGTTTCTATAAATAATTCAACTTCTGCACTTCCAGATCAATTGGAAAATGGTGTAAATGCTGTTAGATTGTATTCTGCAGGTTCAGCAGAATCTGACAACTGGCAGTTTGATTGCAGTCTTGCTAGTGGAAATACGTTAACGGGCACTGCTGTTGAACTTTCAGCTATAATAAATAACGTATCTAATTGGAAAAATAATAATACTACAATTTTTAGCCCAACTGCAAATGAAAATTGCTCCTACAATGTATTACCTCCAGTTGATGAAACTTTGGTAACACTAGTGGGTGGTATTTTAACTATTGAAGACACTATTGGTAAAAATGATGATTTAATTATTTCCTATGCCAATGGGGCTTTTATCATTACAGACAATAGTGGTTTAGAAATATCTACTAATATTCCTGGTGCTACGGGAAGCGGAACAAGTACAATTACAATACCCGGTACAGGAATAACAAGTATTTTAGTTAACACTTTAGAAGGTGATGATACATTTATTGTAGATTTTTCAGAAGATACTATAAATATACCTATTAGTTATAATGGTGGTGATCAAAACAATTCAATGCCTGGAGACATACTTACCATAACTGGAGGTACTTTTGCTACAGTAATCAGTAATTTTACCAACGCCAATGATGGTAGTATTTTATTAGATGGTAATCAAATAAATTATACCGGTTTAGAACCTATAGATATGTCTGGTTCTACTGTAAATGACTTAATTTTTAATTTACCCAATAGTGCTAACAACGCAGTTTTAGAAAATGATACATCTACTGGATATACTCAATTTTATTCAAATAATGGCACCTTTGAATCTATGGTGTTTTCTAACCCAACCATTTCATTAACTATTAATGGGGGAACTCAAGCAGAAACTATATCTGTGCAAGGGGTTGACGCTGCTTTTGATGCAGATTTAACTATAAATGGTGACGTTGACGATTATGTTAACTTTCAAACCAACCCAACCAGTGTTGGCACTGGAAATATTACAGTGAATGCTTTAGCTATTTCGGTAATACAAGATATATCAACCACAGAAACTGGTTTCATTTCAATGACTAGTGACTCTAAGATCATTATAAACTCAGCTGCTTCTGTAACTGCTGAAAATGGAAATATTACCCTATTAGCAAATGGAAATACCTCAGGAGACTATGATGGAGTTTTAATATGGAATGGATCTATGGTTGAAACTACTGGATCTGGTAATATTTTATTTACAGGAACCGCACAAAGCCTAGGGACGAACAGTTTTAACTATGGCGTTGTGGTAGAAGGTAATGCACAAGTAATTACTTCAGGCACAGGTGCCATTACTTTTAATGGTACAGGTGCAAGTACCGGAGAAAATTCAAATAATGGAGTACAAATTAGTTTTGGGGCCAGTGTTACTTCTAATGGAGGAGATATTCGTCTAAATGGAGTAGCTGGTGGATTAGGAAACGAAAATAGAGGAGTTGCAATATTAGAAAATAGTTCGGTAACCAATGCCTATGCCAGTGGCATTTATATAAATGGGACAGGGAGCACTACTTCAACAGGAAATAGTAATCAAGGTATTTTTATTTCCTCTGGGTCAACTGTTATACAAACCGGAACCGGAGGTATTAGTATGAACGGTAATGGTGGTAGTGGAATTAATACTAATATTGGAGTATTCTTAGTTGGTACTAATACAAAAATTCAGTCCAATACTGGAAATATCTCTTTAACTGGTACTGGCGGAAATGGTACTGGAAACAATAATGAAGGTGTTACAATTGCAGGGGCGGCAATAGTAGAATCATCAGCTGGATTAATTGAATTATTAGGAACTGCAACAGGAGGAACAAACTTTAACAAAGGTATTGTGCTCGCTGGTGCTGAATCTGGAATAAGAAACAATGGAGGAGGAACATTGCTTACAGGATTTGGAGCAGGAACTGGAAATGATAATCATGGAATTCAATTAGAAAATGGTGGATTTATTGAGAGTACAGATAGTGGAACAATCACTCTAATTGGAACAGGAAGTGCAGGAGTAAGTGCTAACCAAGGGATTCTCCTTAAAGGTGCAGGAGCAACTATATCTTCAGTAAATGGAGATATCTCTCTTAATGGAACAGGTGGTAACGGTACTGGAAACAATAATGAAGGTGTTACTATTATCGGTGATGCTTTAATTCAATCAACTGGAACTGGAGCTATTGATATTACAGGAAATGCTACAAATGGAATGAGTTTTAATAAAGGTATTGTCTTTTTTAATGCTGATGCTATAACAGCTAGCGGAGGAATTACAATGCTTGGAAATGGAAATGGTAGTATTGATGCAAATTATGGTATATCTATTGAGGGAGGTTCAACTATAAAAGATACCACAAGTGGAAATATTGCTTTAACGGGTACGGGAGGAGATGGATTAAGTTATAATGATGGTATCCAAATAGTAGGGAATTCCGTGGTACGGACAACAAACGCAGGTTCTATTATTTTAGAAGGTAACGGAAGAGGTAACTCTGATTCAAATAGAGGGGTTTTTATTAATGGTTCGGGAACAACTATTAGTGCAGCTAGTGGCACTATAGATATAACAGGGCAAGGTGCTATTGGTGGGTCTGGGTCAAGTAACTTTGGTATCGAAGTAAATGAAGCTACTATAGGAAATACAGGAGCAGGAGCCATTGCTCTAACAGGAACTGGAGGAGACGGAACTTTCTTTAATCAAGGTGTAAGATTAAATAACGGAACACGTATAAATGCTGTTGATGGTAATATAAGTGTAACAGGAACTGGAGGATCTGGTAGTTATGGAGACAATTTGGGATTACTAACTATAGGTGATGTTGATATTATTACTAGTGGAAATGGTGCTATCTCTTTAACTGGAAATGGAGGTCAAAGTGATAGTTGGGCCCGAGGAGTAGTATTATTTGATAATACTGGTCTTGTACAATCTAATGGTGGAGGTATCACTATTAAAGGAACAGCTGATAATACTTCTACTGGAAGTTATAATAAAGGAGTATCTATTGAAGGTGCTACTGTAGAAGATTTGGCAGGAGGTTCTATTAATATTAAAGGAATTGGAGGAATTGGTGATAGTGATAATTTTGGAATTGCAATACAAAATGCATCAATTGTAAGGACTAATACTGGTGAAATCTCTTTAACTGGTACCGGTGGAAATGGTACAGGTAATTTTAACCAAGGAGTTAGTATTTCTTCATTGGCATTAGTAAGGAATATGGGAACAGGGTCTATAAACATAACAGGTACTGGTGGTACAGGAGTTCAACAAAACAGAGGTATTGAAATACAAGGTGATGTTTCGGTAACTTCCAATGGAGGAAATATTTTTATTTCTGGAACCGGTAATTCTGGAACAACAGGTTCTTTTAATCTGGGAACCAGTATTAGAAATATAGCAACGGTTTCAACAATTGGAAATGGAACGATAACTATAGATGGAACAAGTGGGAATGGAACAGGTGGTAATTATGGTTTGGAAATAAATACCAACGGAACTGAAGTAAGTACAGAGAATGGAAATATAACAGTTAATGGAATTTCTACTGGAACTGCAGGCGGAAATAACTATGGAACATATATTGGCTCTCTAATAAATGCAACTGGCACAGGTTCTATACAAATAAACGGTACTGGAGGTAATGGAACAACTAATAATATTGGGCTTTATCTTAATAATACTACCTCTATTACAAGTGTTGGAGGTAGTATTCAACTAAATGGTACAAGTTCAGCTCTAATTAATCCAGCCATAAATATAACCACACTTATAGGTCCTATTTCAGCAGGAGGAGATATAACCGCAACAGCAAGCTTAGGTAAAATTAATACCCCAACTGGAATACCCGGATATGCAATATTCAATGCTTCAAATACTTTTATTAATGGAATACTTGCTCCAGGGCAATCGCCAGGACAAGTCACTGTTAATGGAAACTTTACATTAAGTTCTGGAGACACGGCAGAATTTGAAATAAACGATATAACTACTCCAGGAGCAGATTACGACCAAATTGTAGTAAATGGTACAGTAGATGTAACTGATGCAACCTTAACACTGGTTAATAATTTTGTTGGAACCCTTCCAGAAGCTAACGAATTTATAATTATCGATAATGACGGTACTGATGCTGTTATTGGAACTTTTAGCGATCTTCCAAACAATGCATCAATACCTTTTAACGGTCAATTTGTATTTGTAAAATATGACGGTGGAGATGGAAATGACGTTGTATTAGTAGTAGATTCAATGCCAACAGCAATTTGTCAAAATTTTACAGCACAATTAAACGCTACAGGTAATGTTACAATTTTACCTTCTGATATAGATAATGGATCCTTTGATCCAGATGGCCCCGTAAGTTTAGCTATAGATAATGCTACTTTTTCTTGTACCGATATAGGAGAACACATAGTTACACTAACTATTACAGATAGCACTGGTAATACTGACTATTGCACTGCTACAGTAACGGTTGAAGATAACATTCCTCCAACAGTTTTGACAAAAGACGTTACCGTACAATTAGATGAAAATGGAGAAGTTACTATTTCACCTAATATTTTCGACAATGGTTCAACAGATAATTGCGAAATTAAAAGTATAGGAGCTAAAATTAATAATATTACACGTTTTTCAGAACAAACATTAAATTGTTCCAATCTTGGAGAAAATACAATTAAATTATATGTTGTAGATACTAATGAAAATGTATCATCTGAAAATGCAATTTTGACTATTGAAGATAACATTGCTCCAATAATAAACACTCAAAATATAATTATTGAATTGGATGCTAACGGATCTGCAACAATTACTGCAGACCAAATTAATAACAGCTCAACAGATAATTGTGAAATTGAAACTTTAGCTTTAGATACCACAACGTTTAATTGTGCAAATATTGGAGAAAATACAGTTATTCTTACAGCAACTGATAGTAGCGGAAATAGTGCTAACGCCAGTGCAATTGTTACTGTTCAAGACAATATAGCACCAACAATAAGCACTCAAGATATAATTATTGAATTAGATGCTAACGGATCTGCAACTATTACAGCAGACCAAATTAACAACAACTCAACAGATAATTGTGAAATTGAAATTTTAGAATTAGATATTACAACATTTAATTGTACTAATGTTGGAGAAAACACAATAACACTTACCATTACCGATGTTAATGGAAATAGTGCTAACGCCAGTGCAGTTGTTACTGTTCAAGACAATATTGTTCCAACAATAAGCACTAAAGATATAATTATTGAATTAGATGCTAACGGATCTGCAACTATTACAGCAGACCAAATTAACAACAACTCAACAGATAATTGTGAAATTGAAATTTTAGAATTAGATATTACAACATTTAATTGTACTAATGTTGGAGAAAACACAATAACACTTACCATTACCGATGTTAATGGAAATAGTGCTAACGCCAGTGCAGTTGTTACTGTTCAAGACAATATTGCTCCAACAATAAGCACTAAAGATATAATTATTGAATTAGATGCTAACGGATCTGCAACTATTACAACAGACCAAATTAACAACAACTCAACAGATAATTGTGAAATTGAAACTTTAGAATTAGACATTACAACATTTGATTGTACTGATGTTGGAGAAAACACAATAACACTTACAGCAACTGATAGTAGCGGAAATAGTACTAACGCCAGTGCAATTGTTACTGTTCTAGATAATATTGCACCAACAATAAGCACTCAAGATATAATTATTGAATTGGATGCAAACGGAATTGCAACTATTACAGCAGATCAAATTAATAACAGCTCAACAGATAATTGTGAAATTGAAACTTTAGAATTAGACATTACAACATTTGATTGTGCAACTATTGGAGATAATACAGTAACATTAACAGTAACTGATAGTAACGGAAATATTGCTAACGCCAATGCTATTGTTACTGTTCAAGATAATATTGCTCCAACAGTAAACACTCAAAATATAATTGTTGAATTAGACATCGATGGAAATGCTACAATTACAGCAGACCAAATTAATAACAACTCAACAGATAATTGTGAAATTGAAACTTTAGAATTAGACATTACAACATTTGATTGTACTAATATTGGAGATAATACAGTAACATTAAGAGTAACAGATACAAATGGAAATAGCACAAGTGCAACAGCCATAGTAACTGTTAAAGAACTAATTGCTCCAACAATTAGTTGTGCTGCTCCTTTTACAATTCAATTAGATGAAACTGGAAGTGCAAGTATTACTGTTGATCAAATAGACAACGGTTCAACAGATAATTGTGGAATTGCCTCTATAATAATTGATAAAGACACTTTTGACTGTGCTGATATTGGCGAAAACACCATTACACTAACTGTAACAGACACAAGTGGAAACACTAGTTTCTGTGAAACTACAGTTACTGTTGAAGATGTAAACGCCCCAATAGTAATAACACAAAATATCTCTATTGAATTAGACAGTAATGGAAATGCAACCATCGATGCTAATGACATTGATGATGGTAGTTTTGATACTTGTGGAATAGCTACTATGAGTTTAGATAAAACAACATTTAACTGTCCTACTTTAGGTGATACTTCGGTAACATTAACAGCTGTTGACAATGCGGGGAATAGTGCATCAGAAATGGCTATTATAACTTTTACTTCGGATGATTTAGATAATGATGGTATTGCAGATAGTTGTGATGATGATCTGGATGGTGATGGCGTAAATAACGTCATAGATAATTGTCCTACAGTTCCAAATGCCAATCAAGCAGATTTAGACCGTAATGGAATTGGTGATGTTTGTGATAGTGGTGAGTTAGAAATACCGAAAGGGTTCTCTCCTAATGGAGATGGAGCTAATGATGAGTTTATAATTAAAGGACTTCATAAATATCCTAATAACAGTATCCAAATCTATAATAGATATGGAAACATAGTTTATGAATCCAAAAATTATCAAAATTATTGGGATGGCGTATCTTCTGGTAAATCTAAAAAATTACCCGCAGCTCCATATTTTTATGTGTTAAGTGTTAATGGAGGAAGTAAAATAGTTAAAGGCTGGTTATACATCAATTATTAAGAAAAATTAAGATGAAAAATATATTTAAACAATTAGTATTTGTAAGTGCTTTTTTAATCATTTTAAAAAGTAATGCACAACAAGACCCATTATACACACAATATTATAACAACTTTAGCTTAATCAATCCTGCCTACTCTGGTAGTCATGGATTATTTACTGCTACTGCAAACATTCGTAGTCAGTGGGCTGGTGAAGCTGGTAGCCCAGAAACACAGACCTTATCAATTCACGGAGCTACTGATAAAAATGTAGGTTTAGGTTTGTCTATTGTAAATGATAAAGTGTTTGTATTAAAAGAAACTGATATCTATGCAGATTTCTCCTATTCTATTTATCCAAATGAAAATTCTACGCTTGCTTTTGGATTAAAAGCTGGAGGTAGTTTTCTAGATGTAAATTTATTAGAACTCGGTATTGAAAATGACAATTTGTTTAGTGAAAACATTAATGAATTTAACCCTAATATGGGAGCGGGTGTGTTTTACTATACAGATCGCTTTTTTGCAAGCTTATCTACCGTAAACATTTTAAAAAGCAAGCATTACGATAAAAGCAGTACGGTAGTTTCTAGTGCTTCAGATGAAATGATATTTTATATATCTTCTGGATATGTGTTTGACTTAGGAGATTCATTTAAACTAAGACCTTCTTTTATGTTAAGAGCGGTAAATGATTCTCCACTTTCAACAGATATTTCTGCTAGCATTTTGTGGCTTGATAAATTAGAATTTGGTATCTCACATAGAATTGATGAATCTGTCTCTGGTCTTTTTCAACTTAGATTGACAGACAATTTAAAAGTTGGATATACTTACGATGCGATTACAAATAACCTTTCTAATTATAATAATGGATCGCACGAGTTTTCTATTATTTTAAACCTTAATAAAAACAAAAGAAATGATCATAAAAGACAACCACCTCTTTATTGGATGAAGAAACAACATTCTGAAGATATTTTGGAATTAAAAAATCCTGAAAAAGAAAATTAGTTTTTAATACTAAAGTTTACAACTTTAAAAAGAGGCTGTCTAAAAAATAGACAGCCTCTTTGCTTTTGCTAAAATTTAAAAAAATTTATTCTTTTTTTATACCATCAATTATATTTTGAATTCTACTTTCTTCAATATTATAATCTATAGCAATATTTTTCTTTTCTGGAAATTGCTCAATCATTACCGTTGTAGATGGGAATGCAAAATCAACTCCTATTTCTGCTGCTAATTTTAAAATTGCAATGTGTAGACTATGTTTAGATGCTTGCTCTTCATTCCAACCTAATTGAACAAAGTATACATTTAAAAGTATTTCTAATGCAGAATCTCCAAAACCAGAGAATTCAACATTAAAGGCATCATCTCGTGTAGCTGGATGTAATTCAATAATTTTACGCACACCTTTTACAAAAGCATCTATAAGTTCTGGAGGTGTATCATAACGTAACCCTAAAGTGGTTGTATACCTTCTATACGCCCTAAGTCCTTTATTATTTACAACCATTTCAGACAACGTACTGTTTGGTATTTGATATACTGAAGTATCTGCAGCTCTAACCGTAGTAGATCTAAACCCAACAGATTCAACTGTACCTGCTACAATACCTGCTTCTATCCAATCTCCAATATGAAATGGTTTATCTACAAAAATCATTATTGTACCAATAAAATTCTTGACTGTATCTTGAGAAGCCAAAGCAACCGCAATACCACCAATTGAAGCCCCTGCAATAACCGTAACAGGTTCAACCCCAAAAAGAGTAAGGAGTTTTAGAAACCCAAGAAACAGTACCAATCCTTTTAAAAAATTATATAAAATTGGCACTAGTTGGTCATCCAATTTACCGTGTGTAGATTCTGCATAGTCAGCATAAATATCCATAACTACCTTTACTAGTTTTAAGAATACATAAATCCAAAAAACAGTAACCATAATATTTAAAGCCAAAAATATAAATGTGTTTAAATCTAATGGAAGTGCTAATGAAGGTAGTTCGGCTTTTATAAACCAAATTAAGATTAATAATACAATTGGTCTAGTTAATTTTTTTAATGCTAATTTAATTTTATCATTAGACTTTTTAACGAGCCAATATTGAATCTTTTGTAAAATAAAATAAATTATTCTTCTTAAAACATAAAATACCCCAAGACAGATAACTGATAAAATTAACAAGCCAAAATATTTCCATAATTCTATGTTAAAGACTTTTTCTTTACCAAATTCTGGAACAACTTGTTGTAACTTTTCAGTATACCAAGGATAAATATTGTTATACAGTACATCTATATTATTTGAAACATCTGGTGAATAATACCAACTATCACCAATTTTTTCAACATAAACATCTGGCATTCTATAAGGAAATAGTACATACCTATACCCTACTTTATATCCTGTTGAATCTGAATATGAATTATCTTTTGGAACTTTAGAAAAGTCTACTTTTAATCCTTTTCCGTCCAATATTTTCTTTAATTTAATAGCTATTTCTTCAGCTTCATCACCTTCAAAACCATAAATTGTTTGAGCTGCTTTTTCAGGCTCATAAGAGTCTGTCTGTAAAAAATACAAATGTGTATAAATTGTTGAATTTGGATTACTTAAATCAACTTTTACCTTATTTTGAGCAATAAGTGTTGAAGAAAGTAATAAAAAAAATAAAACTATTTTTTTCATTTTAAATATGTTTAAATATTAATTGTAAGAACTCAATAAAAACCTATAATTTCTATCTTTTTTTTCTTTTTTTAAATTTCTTTTTTCTTTTTGAATTAAATGGTACTGCGTCATTAAAAGTATCTTTAACTTTTTCAGATTTATTTTTTCTCCAAGAATTAGTTGTTGGAAGCAATTTTTGTAACAAATCTTGTCTTCCTACTTTTAAAAGTGTTTTTCTAATCCAAGCTTGATTTTCTCTCTTATACCAGAAGAAAAAACGATGTTGTTCTTCTTTTTCGTGCTTAGATTTAGGCGTTCTTGTAGGTTTTAACGTATATGGGTGGTAACCGCTATAATAAATAACAGTAGCTACTGTCATAGGTGTTGGTGTAAACCCTTGTACTTGCTCTAATTGAAACCCCATATCTTTAGTTTCGGCAGCTAAATTTGCCATATCTTCAACTTCACAAGCTGGGTGATTTGAAATAAAATAAGGAATTAATTGTAAATTTAATTTTTTACGAATGTTAATTTTATCGAAACGCTCTTTAAACATATGAAAATATTTAAATGAAGGTTTTCTCATTAATTTTAAAACTGGATCTGATGAATGCTCTGGTGCAACTTTTAACCTCCCAGAAACGTGCTTTGTCATTACTTCTTCAGTATAAGCATCAAGTTCTTTTGGGTCAGCTTTTTTATTAAATTCTGGTACCAACATATCGTGTCTAATACCACTTCCAATAAAAGATTTTTTAACCTTTGGATGTTTATCAACTGCTTGATACAATTCTGTTAAAGGCTTATGCGAAGTATCTAAATTATGACAAATTACAGGTGAAATACAAGAAGGAGCAACACATCTATCGCAAATTTCTTGAACCTTTCCTTTCATCTTATACATATTTGCTGAAGGTCCTCCAATATCAGATAAATAGCCTTTAAAATCGGGCATATTAGCTACTTGATCTACTTCTTTTAAAATAGACTCTTGACTTCTACTTGCTATAAATTTTCCTTGATGTGCAGAAATTGTACAAAAACTACAACCTCCAAAACAACCTCTATGTATGTTTATAGAGAATTTAATCATTTCAAATGCAGGTATAGTACCTCGCTTATTATATTTTGGATGTGGAAGTCGCGTAAAAGGCAAATCAAAAGAAGTGTCTATTTCTGCTTCTGTCATTGTCTCGTATGGCGGATTTATAATTAGCCTAGAATTTCCAACATCTTGAAAAATTCTATTTGCAAATAACTTATTAGATTCTTGCTCAATTACTTTAAAATTTGATGCAAATAGTTTTTTATCCTTCAAACAAACTTCGTGTGAATGAATAAAAATGTCTTTCCAGTTTTTGTTTTTTGGAATTTCTTCATCCTTATCTAATAAAAATGCTGTTTGTTTAATAGTAGTTAAACTAGAAAACGGAACTCCTTTTTGTAATAAATTTACAATTTCACGTAAGGGCTGTTCTCCCATTCCATACACCAATAAGTCGGCTTTAGATTCTTCTAAAATCGTAGGTTTTAATGTATCACTCCAGTAATCGTAATGCGTAACTCTTCTTAATGATGCTTCAATACCACCAATTAAAACAGGTACATCGGGAAATTTTTCTTTTAAAATATTACTGTAAACAGTAGTTGCATAATCTGGCCTAAATCCTTTATCTCCATTTGGAGTATATGCATCTTTATCTCGTTTTCTTTTACTAGCTGTATAATTACTCACCATTGGATCCATACAACCACCAGTTACAGCAAAAAACATTTTTGGAGTTCCTAATTTTGTAAAGTCTTGTAGGTTATCATGCACGCTAGGTTGTGGAACAATTGCCACTCGCAATCCATAACTTTCTAAAATTCTACCAACAACTGCATGTCCAAATGCTGGATGATCTACATAAGCATCTCCACTAAAAAGAATTACATCTAATTCTTCCCAGCCTCTAAGTTTCACCTCTTTATTAGTAGTAGGCAACCAATCTGAAAGTTTGTTCATCATATTTTGCAAAAATACACTATTTATAATTATTCCTAATTAGATTTTTTAGTTGTTCGCATTTCATTTTAAAATTTTAATAATAAATGTTTAATGTTAACGAGTGTTAATGAGTGTTAAGCTTTTAAACCTTTTTAATTTAATAACGTCAAAGAAGTATATTAACACATAAAAATATTTAAATTATGAAAAAATTAGTAGGATTAACAGTAATAATAATGTTCTTTTCTTTAACTACAACTGCTCAAGGGCAAAGACAAAACAAAAGAGCTAATTACACACCAGAACAAAGAGCAACATTACAATCTAAAAAATTAGCATTACGCTTAGATTTAAATACTAATCAAGAAAAACAAATTGAAAAATTAATGTTGAAATCTGCTGAAGTACGCGAAAGTTATAGAGCAGAACACATGAAAAACAAACCAGACGGTACTGGACCAACAGCTGATCAACGTTTTGAACGTGAAAAAATAAGATTGGAAAAACAACAAGCTACTAAAGCCGAATTCAAAAAAATTCTTACAGAAGAACAATTTGAAAAATGGGAAACCATGAAAAAACAAACTATGAGAAAAGGAAATAGAGAAAAAGGAAACTCTAAAGGTTCTAAAAACGGTAGAGGTTCTAAAAAACAGTTTAAAAATAGATAAAAATCAGTTTGTTTAGTTTGCTGATATTAAAAGTGTTGCGATTTTATTTTGCAGCACTTTTTTTTGATTAATAAATACTACTACTAATATTTTTTATAAATTGATATAAATTAATTATCAATTTTTTTTATTTCTTTAGCAGGATTACCAGCTGCAAAAACATTATCAGGTATATTTTTAGTTACTACAGCTCCGGCTCCAACTACAACACCATTTCCTATGGTAACTCCTAGGCAAATTATTGCTCCACCACCAATCCAGACATCATTTCCAATTGTAATTGGTTTTGCAAACTCTAACATAGTTGCTCTTTCTTTTGCATTTATTGGATGGGTTGCTGTATATATTTGAACATTTGGTCCTACAAGTACATTGTTTCCAATTTTAACTGGCATAGCATCTAACACACAACAGTTAAAATTTAAAAAAACATTTTCTCCAACACTTATATTATAGCCATAATCGCAATAAAATGGGGGCTCTACCCACAAAGAATCTCCTGCTTCTCCAAATAATTCATAAAAAAGTTTATTTCTTTCTTACTTATTATTTTCGCCAAGAGAATTTATTTTTTTAAATAACAAACGTGCTTTTTGCCTCTCTAGTGAAAGCTATGAATCGCTTGTATTATAAAGCTTACCAGAAAGCATCTTTTCTTTCTCAGTCATTAAAAAAGTTTATTTTGAAACTATTAATGTTTGTCCAACACTTATAGTATTAGATTTTAAACTATTAAGTTTTTTAAGATCAGCTACGGTTAAACCATACCTTCTTGAAAGTGAATACAATGTATCTCCTTTAACAACAATATGATTTTGAAGTCTATTATTTTTAGGATATTCAAAAGACTTCCCTAAAACTTGAGTATCGTATTTGTGTAAATCATATTTTTCTATTATAGCAATTAATTTTGCAGGATACCTTCTATCTGTAGCATAACCAGCTTCACTTAAACCTTTTGCCCATTTAACATAATCTCCTGGTTTTAGTTTAAATAATTTTGAATATCTAGACCTACTTGTTAAAAATAAAGAATGGTCTCTATACGAATTTGCAGGATCTTTATACACTCTAAAACATTCACCTTTTTCATCATCATCGTGATAGGTTCTATCACCTTCCCAACCTTTATGGCATTTTATTCCGAAATGATTGTTAGACCTTCTTGTTAATAGACTATTTCCACTTGAAGACTCTAAAATACCTTGTGCTAATTTTATACTTGCAGGAATTTTATAGTTACGCATATCTCTCATTGCAGCATCTTTAAACTGCTCTATATACTCTAAAGTAGAATTTTTTATAGTTGAATTGGTATTCGATTTTACAGTTACCTTTTTAGAATCGGTATCTCTTGAAGATTTTACTACCACCTCTTTATGAGTAGTTTTTACCTTTTTTTCTGCGAGCTTTTTTTTAGATTTACAACTTACTAATAAACTGATTGTTAAAACTCCTATTAAAAAATATTTTACCTTCATTACTATACTATTTCTGCTAAATTTTTATTTTTCAAATATACATTCATTCCTTCAATTCCTTGTAAACCTCCGGTATGAATTGCTAAAATATTAGTTCCAGCATCAAAATAATCATTTTTTATTAAATCTACAATTCCAAATAACAGTTTACCCGTATAAACTGGATCTAAAGGAATGCCTGTTTCACTTTTAAATTTATTAATAAAATGAATTAAATCTTCTGAAACCTTAGCATAACCACCAAAATGATAATCTGTATTTAAACTCCAATTTTTATCAGTTAGTACATATTTTTTAATTTCATGTTTAAGAAAATCTCCTTTTAAAGCAGGAAAACCAATAGTTTTTTGATGTTTTTTCGTGGAGTTTATAATTCCAGATATTGTTCCTCCTGTACCAACAGATGAACAAATAACATTATAAATAATATCTTCATCATTTAAAATTTCTTCACATCCTTTTACAGCAAATGTATTAGTTCCTCCTTCTGGAACTAAATAAAAATCGCCAAATTGTTGTTTTAAATTAGCTATAAATACTTCTGAAGTTTTCTCTCTATACGCACTTCTAGAAACAAAATGAAACTGCATATTATGTTCTGAAGCAAACTTTAACGTAGGATTTTGTTGCAAGACTTTTTCTAAATCGTTTGCCAGTTCATCTCCTCTAATTATTCCAATTGTTTTAAAACCAAATTGAAATCCTGCAGCTGCAGCAGCCGTTATATGATTAGAAAAAGCACCTCCAAAAGTCAACAATGTTTTTTGCTGTTGTTTAGACGCTTCTATAAGATTGTATTTTAATTTTCTATATTTATTTCCAGAAATAAACGGATGTAATTGATCTTCTCGCTTAATATATAATGAAACACCTGAATTTGCTATTTCAGAAAAATAAATTTGTTGTATGTTACTTTTTTTGGCTTCTAAGAACACGCTTCAATTTTTTCTTCTAGTTGTGACCAATAATCCATTAAAGTTTCTATTTTTTGTTTTTTAGCTTTATAATTTTCGAAAAAATCTGGTTCAGCAGCTTTACTTTCATAATCTTTTTCAAGTGCAACATCCAATTCTAAAATTTCTTTTTCTAAAGTATCTATTTCAACCTCAATTTTGGCCAGTTTATTCTTTAATCTTTTTAATTCTTTCTCTTCTGCTCTAGATAATTGAACAGTTTCTTTTTTAACTTTATTAGGTTTTTTTTCAACTACTGTTCTTTTTTCAGCTTCTCTTAAATTCTCTATTTGATGTTGCTCTAAGAAAAAGTCTATATCACCTAAATATTCTTTAATTACCTTATCTTTAAAACCATACACAGTTGTTGTTAAGCCTTGTAAAAAATCTCTATCGTGAGAAACAACAATTAATGTACCATCAAAATTTTGAAGCGCTTGTTTTAAGACATTTTTTGAAGCGATATCTAGATGGTTTGTAGGCTCATCCATTATTAAAACGTTGAATGGAGAAAGTAATAATTTACAAAGTGCCAATCTATTTCTTTCACCTCCCGAAAGCATTTTAGCTTTTTTATCAACAGCTTCTCCTCCAAATAAAAACGACCCTAACATATCTCTAACACGCATTCTGTTAGTATCATTAGCGGCATCTTCCATTATTTCTAAAACCGTTTTTTCTGGATCTAAATACTCTGATTGATTTTGAGCAAAATACCCAATTTCTACATTATGCCCCAATTTTAAATGTCCGCCATGAGCAATTTCTCCTACCAAAATTTTTGCTAAAGTAGATTTCCCTTGTCCGTTTTGACCGACAAATGCAATTTTACTATTTCTTTCAATTAGTAAATTTACGTTCTCCAATACATGTTTGTCGCCATAACTTTTAGATAAATCCTCTGCTTCAACAACAATTTTACCTGGTTCTTTTGAAATTTGAAAACGCACATTCATAACAGCATTGTCATCGTTGTCAACTTCAATACGTTCAACTTTATCCAGTTTTTTTATTAAAGATTGTGCCATAGTAGCTTTATTAGCTTTGGCTCTAAACTTATCTATTAATAATTGTGTTGCTTTAATTTCTTTTTCTTGATTCTTTTGCGCTTGCAACTGTTTTTCTTTAATCTCTCCACGCAATAATAAAAACTGAGAATATGGCTTTTTATAATCGTAAATTTTACCTAATGAAATTTCAATAGTTCTGTTAGTTACATTATCTAAAAACATTTTATCATGCGAAACCAATACAATTGCACCTGCGTAGTTTTTTAAGAAGTTTTCTAACCAAATAATAGATTCTATATCTAAATGGTTTGTTGGCTCATCCAGTAATAAAATATCATTATTCTGTAATAATAATTTAGCCAATTCTATACGCATTCTCCAACCACCAGAAAAAGTACTTGTTAACTTATCAAAATCTTCTCTTTGAAAACCTAAACCTTGTAGAATTTTTTCGGTATTTCCTTTATAATTATAACCTCCTAACAGTTCATAACGGTGTGTATATTCATTTATATCTACCATTAAATCGTGATAATAATCACTTTCGTAATCTGTTCTTTCAGCTAATTCAAGATTAATTTGATCTAATTTTGCTTCAATTTGTTTTATTTCTTCAAAAGCTTGATACGCTTCTTCTAAAATAGTTCTTCCTTCTTCAAAATCTATATCTTGACGTAAAAATCCAATGCGCACATCTTTATCAAATGCCATTGTTCCGCCAGAACTTTCAATATCTTGAGAAATAACTTTTAATAAAGTAGATTTTCCTGCTCCATTTTTTCCAATTAAACCAATTCTATCTCCTTTATTTAACTTAAATGTTATTCCCGAAAACAAATCGGAACCGGCAAAAGAAACCGATAAATTATGTACGTTAAGCATTGCTATTGTAATTTAATGTATATTTTTGTGTTTTTCTAAAACCTTGCAAACTTACTATAAAAATTTTAGGCACTCAATTAAAGTTCTTATTTTAGAGCAAGAAAATATAATAAAAAATGTTTAAAAAAGGATCTAAACTCTACAGTGTATTATTTAATAAATGCCCAAGATGCCATGAAGGTGATTTTATGGAAGAAAACAACATCTTAAAATTTAAAAATGCATTTAAAATGAAAGAACATTGTTCTAAATGTAATTTAAAATATATGATGGAGCCTTCATTTTATTATGGTGCAATGTATGTAACTTATGCGCTTACAGTAGGTATTTCTATAATTACATTTATTATTTCTACACTTGTTTTTAAGCTTAGCTTGTTAGAAAGTTTTATACCTATTGTTATTGTTTTAATTTTAACCTCTCCTTTTTCTTTACGTTTTTCTAGAATAATTTGGATTAATATTTTTGTGCATTACGATAAAAAATTTACAAAAACCGAGCAATAGAAAATTCTTTATCTAGGGTTTCATTACATTCTAAATGCTTGTATAATAATTTAGCTGCTTTTGGCGCAATCATAACACCACGCGTCCCTAAACCATTTAAAATTGCCAAATTAGAATATTTTGGATGTGCACCAATCAAAGGTCTTCTATCTTTTACAGTTGGCCTAATACCAGCAATATGGTCAACTACTTCAAAAGGCACGTTTATACACGTTTTTAATTTTGTTACCAACTCTTCCTTACCTGCTTCTGTAGACTTTTGAGTGGTATCTTTCCAATTAAAAGTGGCTCCTACTTTATAATAATTATTTCCTAAAGGAAGTACAAATACTGCTGCTTTTACTAAAAAATTGATTGATAAATCAGGCGCATGTATTATTAGCAATTCGCCTTTTGCTTCTTGCATTGGCAAATAACTAAAAAATGGATTCTGTTTTAATCCAAAACCATCACAACACACAATTTTTGAAGCTTTTATTCCATTATATTCAATAGAATTAGCTTCAATTTTTAAATTATTGTATTTAAAACTTTCATTTATAAGTCGTTTTTTATTTGCTAAAGAACTTCTGTAATCTTCTAACAATAATTTTGTGTCAATTCTACCTGTATTTTTAAGTTTTCCGAAGCCAAAATCTGCACTAATACCAAAGTGTTTTTCGTGAATAATTTTAGGTTCCATATAATTTGAAAGCAATGGTTTATCACTTGCAATAAACCAATTATTTTGCTCTTCTATCGACTTAAATATTCGATAAATATTAACGGAATAATGGTATTTTGATTTGAATTCTTTTTCTAAATCTTTATAAAAAGGTATTGCAATTTCAAGTTGATTTATAGCATCCCAAACAGGTGTAAATCGTTTTAAAATTACTGGATTATACATTCCACCAGCAACTATTGACGAGTTTTGAGAGTTATCTTCAAAAATCACAAACGATTTATTATGTTTTTCTAATTCTTTTGAAAAAGCCAATCCGGCTAAACCCAAACCAACTATTATATAATCTACTTGCATTTTATGGAATTATTTTGAGTTAAAAAACCCGATATCTGGTCTCTGGTATTGAGTATTAAGAAAAATAACTTTGTTTTACTTCTTCTTCACAACTTTTTGACTTTTGACTTTTATACTATATTACTTCTCAAACGGATGTTTTGCCAATGATTTTTTAACAAATGGATGAAATTCTCCTTTTGCCCCAATTGGTTCTGCATGTCTAATATTATGAACAATTTCAATGGCTTGGCGCGGATCTTCAATACCATAACCGTTTCCTTTTAGTATTTCTTCATAAGAAACTGTATGCAAATCTGTAAATCCACCACTAAATTCAAGTTCTTCACCTTCAATAGTAATTGATCTGTAGGTACGTTGCCCTTTTGCTTTAATTTCGTCTGGTAAAACATCGTAATTTATTGATAAAAACCAGCGAACTCTTGCTTTTTCAAACTCTAAATATCCTGCAGATCTATCGTGCGTATTTACATGTACGGTATTTTGTTTTAAGTCGCCGAAAATCCAAGATAACATATCAAAAAAATGCACACCAATATTGGTTGCAATTCCTCCTGCTTTTGAAACATCACCTTTCCAAGAAGTATAATACCAATGTCCGCGAGATGTTAAATACGTTAAGTCAACATCGTAGATTTTATCTTTTGGTCCGTTTGCAATTTTTTCTTTTAAAGCAATAATGCTAGGGTGTACTCTTAATTGTAAAATATTGTAAATTTTATTACCTGTTTCTTTTTCTATTTGAGCTAATGCATCTATATTCCAAGGATTTAAAACTAAAGGTTTTTCACAAATAGCATCAGCTCCTTGTCGTAATGCAAAACGAATATGCGCATCGTGTAAATAATTTGGCGTACAAATACTTACATAATCTAGTTTTGTTTTTTGTTCGTATTTTAATTTTGAAATATGACGATCGAAACGCTCAAATTCTGTAAAAAAGTCTGCGTTTGGAAAATAACTATCTATAATACCAACACTATCGAATTTATCTAAAGCAGCCACTAAATTATTATTGGTTTCTTTTATTGCTTTCATATGGCGTGGAGCTATGTAACCACTTGCTCCTATTAGTGCGAAATTTTTCATTGTTAATTTGTTATGCGTTATAAGGTGTTAGTTGTTTCGTTTCCCTATTTGATAATATTCAAATCCTTTTTCTTCTAAATTAAACACATTATATTGATTTCTACCATCAAAAATAACAGGTGTTTTTAATTGTTTTTTTATTTCTTCAAAATCTGGTGAACGAAATTCTTTCCATTCTGTTAATAACAACATAGCATCTGCTTTTTGAAGTGTTTCGTATTTAGAATTTAAATAAGCTACATTTTCAACTCCTTTTAAATAAAATAGTTGTGCTTCCTCCATCGCTTTTGGATCATAAGCCTTAATTGTTGCACCTCTTTTTACCAATTCTTTTATAATATAAATTGCCGGAGCTTCTCGCATATCATCTGTTCCTGGTTTAAAAGCCAATCCCCAAACTGCAAACACTTTCCCTGTTAAATCTTCTCCGTATTTTTCAACTATTTTTTCAGAAATAATTAATTTTTGAGCATCATTAACCTCTTCAACAGAAGTTATTAATTTAGGAGTATAATTATGATCTTCAGCTATTTTTTTTAATGCTTTTACATCTTTAGGAAAACAAGAGCCTCCATAACCACAACCAGGATAAATAAAACTGTAACCAATTCTTTTATCTGAACCAATTCCAATACGTACCTGATTGGCATCTGCACCTACTTTTTCACAAATATTAGCAATTTCATTCATAAATGAAATTTTTGTTGCCAACATAGCATTGGCCGCATATTTGGTCATTTCTGCAGATCGAATATCCATTGCTATAAAACGTTCATGAGACATACAGAATGGTGTATACAATTGCTTCATTTTTTCTAAAGCAGTTGCTCCTTCATAACCAATAACCACTCTATCTGGCTTCATAAAATCGTTAATTGCAGCTCCTTCTTTTAAAAATTCAGGATTTGAAACCATATCAAATTCAATAGCAATACCTCTTTTATCAAGTTGCTTTTGAATGGTTTCTTTAACTTTATCTGCCGTACCCACTGGCACAGTTGACTTATCTACAACTACCAAGTTTCTTTGCATAAGATCACCAATATTTTCGGCTACTTTTAGCACATATTGCAAATCTGCAGATCCATCATCGCCCATTGGAGTACCAACAGCTATAAAAACTATTTCAGCATCTACCAATGCTTCTTTTAGATTTGTTGTAAACTGAAGTGTATTTCTCTCAATATTTTTTTTCACCATTGGCGCTAAACCAGGTTCAAAAATTGGAAGAATTGATTTTTTTAAGTTTTCAATTTTATTAGTATCTATATCTACACAGGTTACTTTATTTCCCATTTCTGAAAAACAAGTACCAGATACTAAACCTACATATCCAGTTCCTATTACTACTATATTCATTATTAATTTATTATCGTTTAACTTTTAATTTGAATCTTACTTTGACTTAATCTTCAGTCTTAGTCATAGTTTTCAGCCCTACAGCTTCCCCTGTACTTTACAATTCAAAAAACCTTTTACATCGTATATAATTCCTTTCGGATTCAAATATTTATTAAAATCTATTTCTAAAAATTCTTTATGAGAAACTGCTAATACAATTCCATCAAATTTATTTTGAGGCATATTTCTAAATGTTTCAATACCATATTCTTGCTTAACTTCTGCACTATTTGCCCAAGGATCAAAAATAGTAACATCTGTACCAAACTCTTTTAGATTTTCTATTACATCTACTACTTTTGTATTTCTAACATCCGGACAGTTTTCTTTAAAAGTAATTCCTAGAACTAAAATTCTTGAATTTTTTACTTTAATATCTTGTTGCACTAAAAGTTTTACCACTTCAGATGCTACATAATTGCCCATACTATCATTCATTCTCCTACCTGCTAAAATAATTTCTGGATGATAACCAACTTCTTGTGCTTTTTGCGCCAAGTAATATGGATCTACACCAATACAATGTCCGCCAACTAAACCAGGTTTAAATGGTAAAAAATTCCATTTTGTACCTGCAGCTTCCAATACCGCTTGCGTATCAATTTTTAATAGATTAAATATTTTTGCCAATTCGTTTACAAAAGCAATATTAATATCTCTTTGCGAATTTTCTATCACTTTTGCAGCTTCAGCAACTTTAATTGTTGGCGCTAAATGTGTTCCTGCGGTAATTACAGATGTATAAAGCTCATCTACTTTTTTACCAATTTTATGCGTTGAACCCGAAGTTACTTTTAATATTTTATCAACAGTATGTTCTTTATCTCCTGGATTAATACGTTCTGGAGAATAACCAACATAAAAATCTTTATTAAAATTAAGCCCTGAGATTTCTTCTAGAATTGGAACACAAACTTCTTCTGTTGCTCCTGGGTAAACTGTAGATTCGTAAATAACAATATCGTTTTGTTTTAAAACACTTGCAACAGCTTCACTCGATTTAATTAATGGAGTTAGATCTGGCTTGTTTTTTTTATCAACTGGCGTTGGCACTGTTACAATATAATAATTACAATCTTTTATATCTTCTAATGAAGTAGTACAATACAACCCTTTTTCACTTTCTGAATTTGTTACAAGCACATTTTTTAAAACATCTTCTGAAACCTCTAAAGTACTATCTACCCCATTGTTTAATTCAGCAATACGTTCTTTATTGATATCAAAACCAATTACATTATATTTAGTTGCAAATAACCTAGCTAAAGGCAACCCTACATAACCTAAACCTATAATTGCTATTTTTATTTGTTTTTTCATTTTTATTTTTGGTTGCTACTCATTAGTTATTAGCTTCGAATTTGTTGACAAAATCAAAACTAATACCTTAACCTTTATACTTGTTAATATACCACTCAACCGTTTTTAATATCCCAGACTCAAAGTTTTCAGCTGCTTTCCAACCTAATTCATTTTCAATTTTACTAGCATCAATGGCATATCTAAAATCGTGACCAGCTCTGTCCTCTACATATTTAATTTGATCTTTATAACTTGTTTCTTTTGGCACTAAATCATCT
The DNA here is from genome assembly GCF_022429565.1 of Lutibacter sp. A64. NCBI lineage: Bacteria > Pseudomonadati > Bacteroidota > Flavobacteriia > Flavobacteriales > Flavobacteriaceae > Lutibacter > Lutibacter sp. A64. The sequence goes on along the minus strand of NZ_CP092487.1, from coordinate 3,761,454 downwards.
AACAACTCACATATTTTAGTTGCGATATAATTGTTATTACGTTCATTTTTTCCGCCAATATTATACACTTCGCCACTTTTCCCATAGTCATAAACCATATCAATCCCTTTACAATGATCTAAAACATAAAGCCAATCTCTAATATTTTTTCCATCACCATAGATAGGAATTTCTTCCCCAGCTAATGCCTTTCTAATTACTGTTGGTATTAATTTTTCATCGTGTTGATGTGGACCATAATTATTAGAACAATTTGTAATAACTGTGTTCATACCATAGGTATGGTGGTAACTTCTAACAATCATATCACTACTTGCTTTTGAAGCACTATAAGGAGAGTTAGGTGCATACGGAGTTTCTTCTGTAAACAATCCGGTTTCACCTAAAGTTCCATAAACCTCATCTGTTGAAACATGTAAAAATCGTGCATTTTCAAACCCATTTTTATACACAAATGGCTTTTCCATCCAATATTTGTAAGCTACATCTATTAACGTAAATGTTCCTTTAACATTGGTTTCTATAAAAACATCTGGTTTACTTATTGAATTATCTACGTGAGATTCTGCAGCTAAATGAATAACCCCGTGTACTATATAATGTTCAAACACACGTTCCATTAAACCACGATCGCAAATAGAACCATGTACAAAAGTAAAATTCTTCAATTTTTTTACTGCATCTAAATTTTCTATATCGCCGGCATACGTTAAAGAATCTACAACTACAATTTTAAAATCTGGATACTTAGCAACTAAATATTCGACTAAATTTGAGCCGATAAATCCAGCTCCACCTGTAACTAAAATAGAATTCATAATTTACTTAATTTTATTTAAACATTGTTTTAAAGAATCTTGCCAAGATAGTATTTCAACTTTAAATACTTGCTGTACTTTATCAGTATTTAACAAACTATATTTTGGCCTTTTTACTTTTGAATTAAAATCTTTTGATAAAATTGGAACTATAGTACACTCACTATTGGTTATTTTTGCTATTTCTTGTGCAAATTGAAACCAGCTACAAGTTCCTTTATTTGAATAATGATATGTTTCAACTTCTTTATTTTTTATACTTGGAATTATTGTAAATAAAAAATTTGCCAAATCATTAGCATTTGTTGGAGAACCTATTTGATCTGAAACTACTTTTACAGTTTTATTACTTTTAAATAACCTTAACATAGTTTTTACAAAATTTGTTCCGTGTAAAGAATACAACCAAGATGTTCTTATAATCACCGAATTTTCTGGATTTACTTTCAACAAAGCGTTTTCACCCTCTAATTTAGACTTACCATAATTATTTGTAGGGTTTGTAGTAGCTGTTTCTAGATAAGGTATTTTTGAATATCCATCAAAAACATAATCTGTTGAAATATGAATTAATTTAATAGTATACTTTTTAGAAACTTCTGCTAAATTTTCTACTGCCAAATGATTAATTTCAGTTGCTAAGCCAAATTCATCTTCTGCCTTATCTACAGCAGTATATGCTGCACAGTTAATAATTATATTTATTTTATTCTCGTTAACAAAATTTGAAACAGCATTAAAATCTGAAATATCTAACACACTTTTAGTTGCAAAAAAACAAGTATAATTCGGATAATTTTCTGCAATACTTTGTAAAGAAATCCCTAATTGACCATTTGCACCCGTTATTAAAACATTATTCATACATCTTAAAAGTTGGTTCAAATAAATCGGCTTTGTTAAAAGGCACTTGTACTTTATCTTTTTCTGAAATAATTAACTTATCTTCAGAAAAACCCCAATCAATAGCAAGTTCTTGGTCGTTATACAAAATACCTCTTTCTGCTTTTTTATTGTAATAAGCATCTACTTTATAACAGAAAATAGTATCATCGCTTAAAGTTAAATACCCGTGTGCAAATCCTTTAGGAACAAAAAGTTGGTGTTTATTTTCTTCACTTAATTCAACAATAACTTTCTCGCCAAATGTTTTAGAGTTTTTTCTAATATCAACTACCACATCCAATACTTTTCCTTTTATAACTCGCACCAATTTAGATTGTGCAAAAGGTGGTAATTGATAATGCAAACCACGCAGTACTCCTTTTGAAGATTTTGCTTCATTATCTTGACAAAAATCTACGCTATAACCAATAAATTTTTCAAAAGACTCTTTTTTAAAAACTTCATAAAAATAACCTCTATCATCTTTAAAAACAGTTGGTTTACAAAGTACTACTTCTGGTATATTTGTTCTTATAAATTCCATTAAAATTTGTTAATTCTAGTTCTCTGTTGATATTTATTGGTTTAGCTCTCAACACCGCTAAACCTCAATAAATTTATTTCATCTTCACTTCTACATCTCATAAACAACTCCTAATCATCGCCTTGCTAAATTCAATAAATACTGGCCGTAACTATTATTTTTATATTCTTCTGCTAGTAACAATAACTCTTCCTTATTTATATAGCCCATTTGAAAAGCAATTTCTTCTATACAAGCAATTTTTAAACCTTGTCGTTTTTCAATAGTTTGAATAAAATTAGAAGCCTCTAAAAGAGAATCTTGAGTTCCCGTATCTAACCAAGCATAACCTCTTCCTAACAATTCTAATTTTAAATTTTTCTGTTCTAAATAGGTTTGGTTTACCGTTGTAATTTCTAATTCGCCACGTTTACTTGGCTTTATATTTTTAGCAATTTTAACTACACTATTCGGATAAAAATACAAGCCCACAACAGCATAATTGCTTTTAGGTTTTTCTGGTTTCTCTTCAATGCTTAATACATTTTTTTCTGCATCAAATTCTGCGACTCCATATCTATTTGGATCTTGCACATAATACCCAAAAATTGTTGCTTTCTTATTTTCTTTTACAGATAAAACAGCATCGTTTAAACGCTTTTCCATACCTGCACCATAAAAAATATTATCTCCTAGAATTAAACAAACATCATCATCTCCAATAAATTTTTCTCCTAAAATAAACGCTTGTGCTAATCCATCTGGAGATGGCTGTTCAACATATTCAAACCGCATTCCAATGGATTTACCATTTCCCAATAATTTTTTAAAATTCGGTAAATCTTGAGGAGTTGAAATTATTAATATTTCTGTTATTCCAGAAAGCATTAAAATAGAAAGCGGATAATAAATCATAGGCTTATCATAAATAGCCAACAATTGTTTTGAAGTACCTTTAGTTATTGGATATAAGCGTGTTCCTGAACCCCCTGCTAAAATTATTCCTTTCATTTGTAACTATTTATTATTTCAACCATTTCATAATTTAAAAACGGAAATTCTACACTTTAGTATTTAAAATCTAGATTTCAACAAAAATAACCAATTAATATTGAATAGCAATTGCTTTTAAAGAAACTCTACGGCTTCATTTATTTAAAATTCAGTACCATTTTAGTGCTATTTTCACATCTTAAAAACAATTTAGCATCTTAAACACCAAACCTCATTTAAAAAAACACAAATCTTAATAAATATTCATTTTATTTAAATATTTTACAATATTTTTTCATATTTTAACTTTTTTTAAAAAAAATACAACAATTTTAAATTTTAACACAATAACAAAACCCCCTTAATTATTTAATTTATGAGCAGCAATTCCTCACAAAATTCCTCTACAACAAAACAAACAAACCCTATAGCATTAAAAGATTACAAAACATATTTAGATTATTATTCTTCAAAAAAATTAATACCGATGCCTTTTGAAGATTTTTTAAAAAATTACAGCAGTTAATTATACATTTTAAACCTAGCACAAAAGATATTTAAAACACGTATTTTTTAAAGGTAAAAAGGATTTGTTTTTTTTCGAATCACTATTTTTCAACAACTGATTATTATTTCTTGTTTAATATTCCCTAAATTTGTAAAAATATATAAAAAAATAGATGTTAATAATAGGAATTGCCGGAGGAACAGGAAGTGGTAAAACAACCGTAGTAAACCAAATACTAAACGAATTACCCGCAGATGAAGTTTGTGTTATTTCACAAGACTCATACTACCATGCAACTCATAATTTAAGTTATGAAGAACGAAAAAAAATTAATTTTGACCACCCAAAAGCTATCGATTTCGATTTATTGGTAAGTCACTTAAAAGCACTTAGAAAAGGAGAAATTATTGAGCAACCCGTCTATTCTTTTGTTACCCACGACCGCACTATAGACACGCTAATTACACACCCACGGAAAGTAATAATTGTTGAAGGAATTTTAATTTTTAACAACAAAGAATTACGCGATATTTTCGATATTAAAATATTTGTTCATGCAGATACTGACGAACGTTTAATTAGAAGGGTTAGGCGAGATATTGAAGAACGAGGCAGAGATGTAAATGAAGTATTAACACGATACCAAAACACTCTAAAACCTATGCATCAACAATTTATTGAACCAACTAAAAACTATGCAGACATTATTATTCCAAACGACAGATACAATACCGTAGCTATCGACATCGTTAGAACCGTTATAAGTCATAAATTGTAATTTAATGAAATTAAAGCAGTTTCTAAACAAACCAATTGTAAAATTCATCTCAAACAAATATGTGTTAATTCTAGTAACATTTATAATTTGGATGACCTTTTTTGATGAAAATTCTTGGCTTAACCATAGAGAGTTTAACCTAGAAATTGAAAAACTTAAAAGCGAAAAAGAGTATTATATTAATGAAATTAAAAAAGACGACGAATTAATTAAAAACCTTGATGATACTGAAGAATTAGAAAAATTTGCTAGAGAAGAATACAAAATGAAAAAAGAAAACGAAGAAATTTATATCATACAATATGACACCATAGCAAAATAATAACGTACTTTTATTTCATACTTATTCAACACTTAAAACTATGTCTAATTTTTTAACAAATGAATTTCAAACAAGTTCTGCGGCCGCTTGGAAACAAAAAATTCAATTTGAATTAGACGGAGCAGATTACAACAAAACACTTTTAACAAAAACAACTGAAGGTATTACAATAAAACCCTTTTACCATGCAGACACTTTTGAAAAAGTAGTTGTTCCAACACCCGAAACAGGTTTTAAAACCTGTAAAACCATTGTTATAACATCAGAAACCACAGCTAATTCTGAAGCACAATCAGCTATAAAAAAAGGCATAACCGCAATTTTATTTAAAGCTACACAAGCTTTTAATACTTTAGAAGTATTTAAAAATTTATTGAAAATTAATATTGAATTTCATTTTGATTTAAACTTTTTATCTGAAAACTTCATCAATGAACTTTATAACACTTTACAAGCTGAAACTTTTTATTTAAATATTGATCCTATTGGTAATTTAACCAAAACCGGAAACTGGTTTAAAACGTCTAATAACAATTTTTCATTACTTGAAAGTTTTATAAAAAACAACCCTAAAACATTTATTTTAAGCGTTGATGCAATCACATACCAAAATGCTGGCGCTAATACCACACAACAAATTGCCTACGCGCTAGCGCATGCAAATGAATATTTAACAAAATACGGTAGCGAAATTGCAAATACCATTCAATTTAAATTTTCCATAGGAAGCAATTATTTTTTTGAAATAGCTAAAATTAGAGCTTTTCGATACCTTTATAATTTAATATTAAGCAACTACAATACTTCTGCCATTGCTAAAATTTACACAACACCAAGTTTAAGAAATAAAACTTTATTCAACACTTCAATAAACACATTTCGTTTAACATCCGAAACTGTAAGTGCTGTTTTAGGAGGTGCAAATACAATTAACATAGATGAATATAATAGTTCGCATAAATTCACCGAAGATCAACAACAACTCTTAGACCTTATACAGCAGTTTAAAGATAAAAAAGATACCACTGAAGACTCTTACTATATTGAATCTTTAACCAAACAATTAGCAGAAAAAGCTTTACTAATTTTTAAGGATATTGAAAAAAGTGGTGGTTTTTTAAATCAATTAAAAGAAGGAACTATACAACGAAAAATAGCAGAAAACGCTCAAAAAGAACAACTCGAATTTGACTCTAAACTTTTTTTAGATAAAACAGAGAGCAACTTAAAACCTACTTTAATAGAAAACACAAAAAACAAACCGCAAAAAACATTAATAACTCCAATACTTTCTAAAAGATTATCTGAAAAGGTGGAACAAAAAATAAGAAAAAATGAAGCGTAAAGATTTTTCAGACATAGAAATTACGGTTCAAAACAAAAAAAACACTTTTTTTGAACATGAAAATTATATTGCCGGAACCGCTCCTTTTTTAAGAGGTATAAATAGCACAATGTACCTTCAAAAACCTTTAAAAACACATATTTTAGTTGATTTTCCTTCACCAGAAAAAAGCAATACATTTATTAAAGAACATCTTTTAAAAGGTTACAATTTTTTTGTATTAGATATAAATACAGGTACTTCTCACGAAACAGTTTCAGGTGTTTCTACACCTTCTATTGAAGCAATGAAAATATTACTTCATAAAATTCATTTAGAAAAATTATCAATTACACTAAGTACAAACAACTCTATTTTAACTGTTTTAAGCCTGTTTATTGCAGCTACAAAACAATTAAAAATCCCTCAAGAAAACTTAAACCTCTCAGTAAACTTAACTCCTAAAAACACAATAATTGATAGTTATTTTCAGCAAAATACAGTTGAAACTATATTAAAATATACAATCAAAAATTTACCAAATTTTAATACTATTGCAATTACCACACCCATAACTCACACCCAAAAATCTACTAAAACAGACGTAGCTTACTTTTTATCAGCTACTTCTAAAAGTATTAGTTATTGCATTTCAAAAGGAATTAAAATAGATACAATTGCAAAAAAAATCTCTTATAATTATACTATTAAAGAAGACTATTTTTTTGAAATCTCTAAAATAAGAGCAACAAGAATGCTTTGGGCTAAAATGTTATTAGAATTCACCCCAAAAGAGCAACAATCTTTAGCATTGCAAATCCACGCCCTTAACAACTTTAACAATTACAACAAAGTAAACACTGCATTTTTAAGTGGTATACAAAGTATACTATCAAACAACTTAATTTCTGATTTTATCCAACAACAAACTTTTGTTTCAAAAACAGTTGATCCTTGGGCTGGCTCAGCAACTATTGAAAAACTTACAGAAGAAATCTTAAACGATACGTGGCAATTTTTTAAAGAAATTCAGAAAAATGGCGACTTTTCTAAACAACTACAACAAGAAAGTGTAACATCTTCCAATTCAAAAGCAAAAGAAAATAAAGAAAACTTACTAGAATTAATTATAAAAAAAATTGAAAAATATAGTACTTTAGAGCTTCTTTATAAAAACATCAAGAATTAACACAATATTATCTTAAAATTTATAGAATGTCTGACAATTATTTTAAAAATCACCCAAACAAAGAAGGATTTTTTAACGAGTATGGTGGAGCATTTATACCTCCACAACTAGAAGAAGAAATGAAAAAAATTAATGATGCTTATTTTTCAATAAGTAAATCTCATAAATTCATTTCAGAACTTCGTGATATTCGAAAGCATTTTCAAGGCAGACCTACTCCAGTTTATCATTGTCACCGTTTATCACAAAAATATGGTGGTCAAATTTATTTAAAACGTGAAGACTTAAATCATACTGGCGCACATAAACTAAACCATTGTATGGGAGAAGCGTTACTTGCCAAACACATGGGAAAAAAGAAATTAATTGCCGAAACTGGAGCCGGACAACATGGTGTTGCTCTAGCTACAGCAGCAGCATATTTTGGTCTAGAATGTGAAATTCATATGGGTGAAGTAGATATTGAAAAAGAATATCCAAATGTACTTAGAATGAAAATTCTTGGAGCCACAGTAGTTCCAGTAACACACGGTTTAAAAACACTAAAAGAAGCTGTTGACAGCGCTTTTGAAGCATATTTAAAAGACCCAGTAACTTCAATTTATTGTATTGGTTCTGTAGTAGGACCACACCCTTTTCCAATGATGGTCCGCGATTTTCAACGTATTGTTGGTATTGAAGCCAAAGATCAATTTTTTGAAATGACTGGAGAATTACCTGATAACGTTGTAGCTTGTGTTGGAGGTGGAAGTAATGCAATGGGAATATTTTCAGCATTTTTAGAAAATGAAGAATGTAAACTTTTTGGTGTTGAACCAGGCGGTAAATCGCTAGAAACTTTAGGTGACCATGCTGCAACTATGACTCTAGGAAAACCTGGAATTATTCATGGATTTAAATGCTACACCTTACAAGATGAAAAAGGCGAACCTGCGCCTGTTCATTCTATCGCCAGTGGTTTAGATTATCCGGGAGTTGGCCCAGAACACAGTATGTTAAAAGATTTAAAGAAAGTTAATTACACAACCATTTCAGACAAAGAATGTATAGATGCCTTTTTTGAATTAAGCAGAATGGAAGGGATTATACCTGCTTTAGAAAGTGCACATGCTGTAGCGCACGCATTTAAATTAGCAAAAGAAAACCCTAAACAATCTATTTTAGTTAATCTAAGTGGTCGTGGAGATAAAGACTTAGATTATGTTGTAGAAAATTATGGCATTTCTGAATAATTATCAACTTCAATAAAATAAATTAAAAAAACCCATAACTTAGATTTTATCCTAAATTATGGGTTTTACAAATATTAAATGGAGCTTTTGTAATTAAAATTAATTATAATCATTCTTTTTAAAAATTAACTTGAATTCTTGCTTTTACAAACGAGATATTATCATCTTGTCTATAATATAAATTATCAATATCCATATAAGTATAATTAAGACGGAACATAACATTATCACTCATATAATAATTTAAACCTATAGAATAATCAATACTTTCTCCTCCACCAACACTATAATTTGTTTGTCCCGCAGCCGCTTTTAAAGGGTCAGCATTCCAAAATTTATCTTGCATAAAAATACCATCAATATCATTTAAATTTGTTTGATTGAAACGAGCTAATAATTCTAAAGAACCTGCTTTTGGACGATTTAAATATGCATAAGACGAATTATAAGAATAATTATTACCCATTAATAAATAACCCGCTTGAACATAGAAACCATCGGTTTCAATATCTCTTTGTTCACCATACCAATCTTCAAGGTCTTGAGGAGAAGAAGGCCATCCCCACATATCTGGAGTTGAATTTTCGAATTGAAGCTCATAATTAGAATTACGATAAACTTTATTGTAATAATATTCTGATTGCAACATAAAGCGACCATAAGTTCCCAACAATTGAGCATTAAATTTTAATTCATTCCCCGCATGATTTACAACAGCATTTAAAAATTTATCTTCAGGACCTGCAGCATAAACTACTTCTCTATTATAGTCATCATCATTATAAGTTTCATCAAACCCATTTGCATCAGGTAATCTATATGAAGCTGAAGCACCAATATGAAAATTCATATCATCTTCAACAATTGGACTATATAAGGCTTTCCCCGTCACACTATAACCACCATCTCCCATTTCTGTATTTCCTATTTCACTACCAAATAAACCTCCTGAAATAAAATATTTATCTGAAAATGTAGTATAAGCAATACCCACAGTTCTACCAATACCAAATGCTTCACCTGAAAAAGAATTACCTATAAATTTTGTGTCTTTACTAGATATTGATCCTTGAATACCATAAGGTTCAAAGAAATTACCAACTTTAATAGAGCTATGATCACTTATAGCATATCTTAAATAGATATCTTTTGCACTTACTTTATTATTTGCAAAACTAAAATTAATTTTTGCATCCCATTTTTTCCAAGAAGCTTTTGCATATAAACGAACATCACTTAAAGTTGTTTTTGAACTTAAATCGGTAGCATCTTCCATATAATAATCACCATCCATATAAGCACGTCCACCAAATGACCATTTATAATCGCCATCATTTGTTTTAAAATTAATAATTCCTTTTTCTCCAGTAACTACTCCGTCAGTTTCTTGAGCTGTAATAACTCCTGTACACATAAATGCAAAAGAGACTACTAAGAGCGATATATTTTTTAATTTATTCATTATTTCAAATTTTATTATTACTAAATTTAATTTCTACCAATATAGGTTCCATACCCAAGATCTTCTAATACTGTTTGAGCAGTAACACCAGGTGTTGCTCTACCTTGATATTCTAAAGAAAGATCTGTTAAATTTGTAAAACCTCCATCAATAAAATTCTCTCTTCCAATTTTACCTGACCATTCACCTTGCAATGTACGATTTGGATTATCAAAACGTGATTCTAGACCTGTATAATAATAGTCTCCGTTGTATTTTTTCAATTGATCATCTGTATCAAAAGAATATGCATGAATTACAAAACCAGAACGGTGATACATTTCATTCATCCAAGGAGCAGATAAATCATCATACCCATTTGGAGCACCAGCAATTGAAGGCCCAATAATATGTACGTTATTATCTACAGAAAAGTTCAACACGTCAGCAATCATATCTGCATCATCATCTACTAGATTATCGTATCCACCTTTCCAAAGCAACATACATTTAGGTATATTTGGTAAAAATTCCTCCAAAAGAAGAACACTTTGCCAAGAAAACGTTTGTAAAATAATACGAGATTTAGTATTTGCTACACCAACTTTACCTGGAGTTGTTGGTATATTTTTTGGATTATCTGTAGCTAACCAACCATTACTTTTTAAAACTTCAGCAAGTGCTTTTTCCATTCCTGAAAATCTCCAAGGTTCTTTAGTTTCAATATATATACCTGGTCTATTTCCATTATCAACTTCATCCTCAACAAAAACAAATTCTCCGGTTGATTCCTCTAAGTTTAACGTTTCAGTACCATCTTCTTTTTTATAATAAGGGTTTCTATTTTCATCTCTTTTCACTTTCATACCCTCAGCAATTAGCAATACATCTTTTAAAGTTGAAATCTTTTGATCTACAAACTCTAATCGTGCATTATCTGGCACATCCTCATTAAACCAAGTCCCCGCATCAAGTGCTCTAAGCTCTTTTAACGTAAATTTACTTAAATCGTAATCCGCTCTTCCTGGATAAATACTTTCAACATTTGAAGTTCTACGAAGGTTATTATCATGAAGCGCTAATAATATACCATCAGATGTTTTTTGAATATCAATTTCAAGGTAATCTGCACCCATATTACGAGCCCAACGAAAAGCAGCTTCTGTTTCTTCTGGAGCCCAAAAAGTTGTACCTCTATGAGCAATAATAGCATCTGGAGCATCAATTAACAATTGATCAATCACAGCTTTAGTTTCAGCATTTACAGTTTTCAATTCAATAGAATCAGCTTGAATCTCATTACTTAAATCTTTAATATCATCATCACATCCTACAACTCCAAGGAGCATAAGAAGCGCAATACCTACTGGTATTTTTTTAAAAAATAGTTTAGTCATTTATTTAATATTTATTGATTAATACTCTTATTTATTATTATAATTCTTACAAATGATTATTTATTACACATGAATACCATTATACCCTCTTCTCTCTTGCAACCAAGAAAAACCAATTAATAAAATTGCTATAACACATGAACTTAACAACACTACAAATCCACCAGACCATCCCCAAGTATCTACTACTGCACCCATTGCTATATTAGCAAATAATGCGCCCCCTAAATACCCAAATAAACCTGTTAAACCTGCAGCTGTACCCGCTGCTTTTTTAGGAACCAAATCCAATGCATGAACACCTATTAACATTACTGGTCCATAGATTAAAAATCCAATACAAATTAACGCTATAGAGTTTGCTAAAATTGATTGACTTGTCCAATACATATATATTGAGACAAAAACTAAAGCCATATATATAATACTTACAGGAGCTCTTTTACCTTTAAATACTTTATCACTTAAATATCCACACAAAAGTGTTCCTGGTATCCCAGCCCATTCATAGGCAAAATATGCCCATCCAGATTCTTTAATTGAAAATCCTTTTGCTTCTTCTAAATACAATGGGGCCCAGTCTAAAACACCATATCTCACTAAGTAAACAAAGGCGTTTGCAAAGGCAATAGACCACAATAATTTATTTTTTAAAATATATTTAAAGAATATTTCTTTGGCCGTCATTTCTTCCTCAAATTTTTCAGAATAATTAGGAGGAAAATCATTTTTATAGGTTTCAATATTTGGAAGACCACATGATTGCGGAGTATCTCTCATTAAAAACCACGTAATTACAGCAACACCTAACGCTATAAAACCCGGGAAATACAATTTAGCTTGCCAATCTGCAAAAATTGCAACACCTAATATTGCTAAAGGTCCAATTATTCCTCCTCCAACATTATGTGCTACATTCCATATAGACATTTTAGTTCCGCGTTCTCTAATAGAAAACCAATGCACCATTACCCTTCCACAAGGAGGCCATCCCATACCTTGAAACCATCCATTAAGTATAAGTAACACAAACATTATAAACACTGAAGATGTTGCAACAGGAAGCGTCCCCATTAAAATCATAGTTAACGCCGATAGCACAAGACCTGCTGTAAGAAAATTTCTAGCATTACTTCTATCAGAAACATTCCCCATAATAAATTTACTTAAACCATAAGCAATAGAAACACCTGAAAGTGCAAAACCCAATTCTGTTTTTGAAAACCCTAAAGCAATTAAATCTGGCATTGCTAAAGAGAATACTTTTCTAACTAAATAATACCCTGCATATCCAATAAAAATACCTACAAATACCTGAAAACGTAATCGTTTATAAGTCGAATCTATTTTATCGGAAGGCAATAATTCTTTATGCGCTGCGGGTTTAAAAAAATTTATCATGACATTGATTTATAATTTATTATAATATGTAATTTAACGTTACTGCAATATAATCTTGAACTTGTTTTTCAATCCAAGATTCATCTTTTTCTAACGCAGAGGCCATAATCTCTGCCACCCTAGGAGCCATTTTTATACTCTCTCTAGCATCTAATAATTGACACCTTGTTCTACGTGCTAAAAAATCTTCAACTGTACGACACATTTCATGTTCCACAGCCCACAATACTTGAGCTTCTATAACCTGAAGTTTTTTACTTATATAATTTTTATTTCCATTTTGTGAAGCTAACTTTAAGATAGCATCTTCATCTGAACCATAGAAATACAAAGGATTGTCATAATCTACATTTTCTTTATACCCATGAATTTTTAAATGTATTGTTTTAGAAGAAATACGAGGCCAACCGTGATTTTTCTCTGCTTTATCAACTAAATCTTGCCCCATTCTTCTAAATGTTGTCCATTTACCACCAACTATAGTTAACAAACCAGAATCAGATGTATAAATTTTATGACTTCTAGAAATCTCTTTCGTTTTATTTCCTTTTCCTTTTGTAGCAGCTAATGGACGTAACCCTGCAAAAACACTTAAGACATCACTTCGTTTTGGAGCTTTTGTTAAATACCTACTAGCCGTATCTAAAATAAACCCTATTTCTTCTTCTAAAGCCACAGGCTCTAAAGATTCTTTTTCAATTGGAGTATCAGTTGTACCAATAATTACTTTATTATGCCAAGGAACCAAAAATAACACACGCCCATCATCTGTTTTAGGAATTGTTATCGCATCATCGCCTGGTAAAAAAGATTTATCTAAAATTAAATGCACACCTTGACTTGGAGCTATTGTTTTTTCAGCACCTGGAGCATCCATTTGTAATATATCATCAGCAAACACACCTGTAGCATTTACAATTTGCTTACCCATTACTTGATGTTTTTCAGAAGTTTCTCCATCAACAAATGAAACCCCTTTTACTTTTCCATCACCATCTTTAACCAACCCTGTTACATTGCAATAATTCAAAACAACAGCACCTTTTTCCACAGCACTTTGCAAAGTATTTATAGCTAAACGAGAATCATCAAACTGACCATCATAATACACTACCCCTGCAGATATCTTCTTCGGGTTAATCAATGAAATACGCTCTAATGTTTTCTTTTTTGAAATTCTTTTTGATCTACCCAAACTTAATTTCCCAGCTAACAAATCATAAAACGTTAAACCCACAGTATACAAAACCTCATCAAAAAGACCATGTGTAGGAATTATAAACGACTGACTTTTAACTAAATGAGGAGCATTCTGTATCATTAAACCACGCTCCACAACAGCTTCTCTTACCAAACCAACATCACCTTGCGCCAAATAACGAACACCTCCATGCATTAGTTTCGTAGCCTTACTCGAGGTTGACTTTGTAAAATCAGACATTTCTAATAAAACAACAGAATACCCTCTAGCAGAAGCTTCCAAAGCTATTCCAATTCCAGTGGCTCCTCCACCAATAATTATAAAATCGAATTCCTCTGAATGACTCTTCACCCTCGAAATCATTTCATCTCTTTTCATATTTCAAATATTTTAAACGAATAGTATTTTTCTATTACAGGGTAAAAGTAAATCTTTTAGAAACATTTCGAAAGTTTTTTTTTGTTTTTTTTAACATATTATGACTTTTGTCATATTTCTCAAACATTTCTTATCGAAATAAAAAGCTAAACAACTGATTACTAAAAGAGAAATAACAACTAGAACATTACTAAGTTTCACAAAATCGGCAAGCAAAAAAATATTTCGAAACGCTTCGAAATAAACTAACATTACCGTATATTTGTTAAACAAAATACTTGAAAATGCTTTTAAACATAGCCGAACGTCACAAATTAATTTTAAAAAAACTTGAAAATGATGGTTTTGTAGAAGTCGCAGACCTAAGTCAAGAATTTGGAGTATCACTAGTTACTATTAGAAAAGACCTAAAAGCCTTAGAAGAAAAAAATTTACTTTTCCGCTCTCACGGAAGAGCAATTCCATCTAACCCCTACACTACTGAACACCATGTTAACATTAAAGAAAAAATCAATAAAAAAGAAAAAACAAGAATTGCGATTGCAGCTGGTTTAATTTTAAAACCAAACGATAGTATTATTATAGCATCCGGAACATCCGTAATTGAATTTGCCAAACATTTAAAACCCGTTGAAGGCCTAACCGTTCTTACAGCATCATTAAACACTGCTTTAATTCTAGCAGAAAATCCAAATATTGATGTAATACAATTAGGCGGAATTGTAAGACGAAGCTCCTCTTCAGTAATAGGACCAACAAGCGAAAAAATGCTTAAAGAATTTACGTTTACAAAATTATTTTTAGGTGTTGATGGAATAGATATTGATTTTGGATTAACCACCACAAATTCTATGGAAGCTTCTTTAAACAAAGAAATGATTAAAGCTGCTCAAAAAATAATTGTACTAGCTGACTCTTCTAAATTTGGAAAAAAAGGTTTCGGAAAAATTTGCGGACTTGAAGATGTTGACCAAATAATTACAGATAAAAAATTAGATCACAAAATAAAAGAAAAATTAGAAGAATTAGGCATAGATGTAACTCTTGCCTAAGAACACACCTACAAAAAAATCCCGCTTTCAAAATTGGAAGAGGGATTTTTTTAATTACTTATTATAGCTTTGTAAAACCTTTTTAAAATACCTTCCCTGACGCGATGGCGTATAATCCCAATCGTTAAACAACATTGGAGACCAATCAGGATCAAATACCCAAACCGTATAAGAAATCCCACGTTCATCTGCATATTTTGTAATAGCATCACCATAAGACTCATCACTAATTACAGGAATATGAGCCCCTTTATCATCAGGCCCACAAAAACCAATTTCAGATAAAATTAAAGGATATTTTTCAGCGGCAAACCCCCAATCATCAGTCCATTTAGATTCCCAAGGTTTTTCTCTTTTTTGCGGATACGGATGACTAATATACCCTATTCCTTCAGCAGCAATTGGATTAGTTTTTAAAGGAGTTAGATCATAACCCCAATTAAACCCTGCAACCAACGGAACAGTTTGACACCCGTTTTCTCTAACAACACTAATAAGTCTCTCCATCAATTCCTTCCACTCAACCCAAGTACAACTACCCAATTCACCATTATTAACAGTTGGCTCATTAAACAATTCAAAAAAAGCTAAAGTTGGATTATCTTTATACCGAACAGACATTGTACGCCAAAAATCTTCTGTTTCCTCAAATGTTGTTTCATACATCGGTAAATAATATTTATCTTCTTTTAAATTTCCAATACTATGCCAATCAATAATTACATACACACCAACCTCAGCAGCCCAAGCTAAACCATCATCAATTAACTTTAAGTAAGCTTCTTTACCTCGTTCTCTCCAAGCTTTTGGATGCACAGGAAATCTAGCAATTGTAGCTCCCCATTTTTTCATTTCTTTAAAGTAATCTAAATTCCAATACCCGTCTTTCTCCAACTTATCAGGATCACTTGTATCTAAACCCCTAAAAACAACCTCAACCCCTTCAGCATTAATAAATTTATTACCCTTTACACTAATCCTACTTAACTCCCCAGACCCAACAAGCTCTTGAACTTCCTCTACCACCCTTACCTCTTTTTTCTCTTGTTTATTTCCACATGATACAAATACCATTAAAAAAACAAACACCAATTGTGCTATTATTATTTTTTTCATAATTAGTTATTTTAAAATACAAAAATTCACTAATCAAAAATACTCAATAACTATTTTTTTATTTAATTAAAAAATTACATTTTTTGATACAAAAACATCATTTAAATCTAACCAACCCTCCATTACAAACATATTTCTAAGAATAAATACACAAACAACAGTAAACAACCACAAACATCCAATCAAAAACCATTTTACAATATACCATCTCACTTTTAGAACACTATTCAACATAAAATAATTTACAAACAGAACCACTAACATCTCTAACCATCTAAAACGACATCCCAATAATTAAACCCAAACTATTTTACACAATACAACAATAATTTAATACAACAACACTATTTTTGCACAACACAATTCAAAATTATTAAATCTCAATTAGCTATGAAAAAGCTTCATTTAATTATATATTCAATATTTTTATTTACAAACTGCTCAACAAAAACAAACTCCTACACAGAAGAAATTAAACAATTTCAATACAAACTAAACACACAGTTTGCCACCCCAAAAGAATCTCCTCTCACAAAAGAGGATTTAAAAACATTTAAATCTTTAGACTTTTTTGATATTGACGAAACCTATAAAGTTGAAGCAAATTTTGAATTAACTCCCAATACCCCTATTTTTGCAATGCCAACCACAACAGACCGACTTCCTCTATACAGAAAATACGGTATTGCAACTTTCACTTTAAATGGCAAAAAACTAGAGCTAAGTTTATATCAACACCAAACCACCAGCACATCATATAGCGATGAAAATCTACTTTTCCTACCTTACAAAGACACCTCTAACGGCACAACTTCTTACGGAGGAGGACGCTATATTGACATAGAAACCCCTAAAAAAGATAGCAATACTATTATTATAGATTTCAACAAATCATACAACCCCTATTGCGCCTACAATCATAAGTTTTCTTGCCCAATACCTCCAATTGAAAACAACCTAGCTGTTGCAATTTTAGTTGGAGTTAAAACCTACAATAAATCCCATTAAAAAAGCCTGACCAATTTAAATTGACCAGGCTTTGAAAATAATCTTATATTTTCTAAAATAATTAAATATAATTAATGTTGATTCAAACGAAAATCTGGATATGCATCCATACCATGTTCATGTATATCTAACCCTTCTTGCTCTTCTTCTTTAGAAACTCTTATACCTATAGTGCTTTTTAATGTTTTAATAATCGCATACGAAGAAATTAAACAAGTAACTCCTATTGAAACAACTCCAATAGCTTGGTAACCCAATTGAGACCAGCTAGCTAAATCACCGAAAATCCCTACAGCTAAAGTTCCCCAAATACCACAAATTAAATGAACTGCAATTGCACCAACAGGATCGTCTAGTTTTAATCTATCTATAAATGAAACACCAACAACAATCAATCCACCTGCAATAAACCCAATAACAATAGCATCTGTTACACTCATTAAATCAGCTCCCGCAGTAATACCAACCAAACCACCTAATATACCATTTAAAAACATCGATAAATCAAATTGTTTATACTTGAATAATGAAACTAAGAACGCAGACATTCCACCTGAGGCAGCTGCAACACAAGTAGTAACCAACACTAAAGATGTAGCACCTGGAGCGGCAGAAAGCACAGAACCTCCATTAAATCCAAACCATCCTAACCATAAAATAAACACACCTGCAGTTGCAAAAGGCATATTATGTCCAGGAATAGCACCTACAGAACCATCTTTTTTAAATTTACCTAGTCTAGCTCCCAATAACCAAACCGCCACTAAAGCAGCCCAACCACCTACTGAATGCACTAAAGTAGAACCTGCAAAATCATAAAAGCCTAACTCATCTAACCAACCAGCTCCCCATTTCCAAGAACCTACAATTGGATAAACTAAACCAACATAAACAATTGTAAAAATCATAAACGCCCCTAATTTAATTCTTTCAGCTACCGCTCCAGATACAATTGTTGCCGCGGTAGCAGCAAACATACCCTGAAATAAAAAGTCGGTCCAAAAAGTATAACCTCCATCTGCATATTCTGCAGTTAATCCATTTTCAGGTAAAGTTAATCCAAATAAATCAATAAAATAATCTGGAATAACTCCTGCGATAAATGAACCCGGATACATTAAATTAAAACCAACCAAGGCATATAATATTAATCCGATACAAATAATAAATACGTTTTTAAAAAGTATATTAATTGTGTTTTTTTGTCTTGTTAATCCAATTTCTAATAATGAAAATCCTAAATGCATTAAAAATACTAATGCAGTACAAATCATCATCCATACATTATTTACTGTAAATAGTGTTTCCTCCATAATAATAGTAACCCTCTCTTTATTTTAATTTAACGACTCTACCCCTCTTTCTTTTGTTCTAATTCTATAAGTTTCCTCAATATCAGAAACAAATATTTTCCCATCTCCAACCGCACCAGTATATGCCGTTTTTAAAATAGTATCTATTGTTTTCTCTAAAAAAGGATCTGAAACCACAATTGACAAGTATCTTCTTTGCAACTCTGATGTACTATAACTCACACCACGATACACATGTCCTTTTTTCTCATTTCCAACTCCGGTCACATCCCAATAGCTAAAAAAATTAACTCCAATCTCATGCAAAGCTTCCTTAACTTCTACAAACTTTGATTTTCTTATTATTGCTTCAATTTTCTTCATAATAAAACGGTTTATATAATTGATTTAATATCAAAAATAAATAAAATATCTTAACCCCCTAATTTTTAAAGGGTCAAAATATCATTTTTACCATATATTCAATTTTAACCCTAAAAATTTACACACATACATATTACATAGAATAAAATTCATAAACATTATTAAAAAAAATTGCCTAACAACACTTAAGTTATTAGACAATTTTAAACTAAACCTAATTATAATATTATAGAGAAAGTATAAATACTAAATAAGCATCATCCGTATCTGGATTAAAGATTGCTGAAGCAGAAACACCTAGACTAAAAGCATCTGTAATAGTTACATCTTTAGATGCTGAGAAACCAATATTTGTTAAAGCAAAATCACCATCTGTTGTATATATTTCATTTCCACCTCCAATAAAAGCACCTAATTCTGTACCTCCAATACTAAATGGCACTCCTAATTCAGTATAAATTGAATTATCATCATCATTATATATATTAGCACCAACCATTAATGAAATTGGAAAAGACTCTACACCATCAAAACTTAAGGTAGCCTCACCGATGTGGTTTTTCATCATAAAATAACCATCAGAAGCTCCATCCACAGGAAATGCATAATCTGTAAACCCTACAGAAACAGCTCCAAAAGAGTAACTTGCATAAAAATCAAACTCTTGACCGACTACTTGACCTCCAGTTTCATAAGATGCCCAAAAACCCATTGTAAAATTTCCTGAAGACATTTCAGCATAAGGCTGTAAAGCTGGTGAATCAGAAAATTCTAAACCTCTCCATACATACCTACTCGCATAGTCAAGACCAATATCAAAACTAGCCTTACTTGATTCTTCTTGCGCATTCATAGTAGAAATTGATAAAATTGCTACAAAAACTAATAATATTCTTTTAATTGTTTTCATTCTTTTTTTAATTTAATTTATTAATATTCTTAATATGAATTCTATTAATTATACACATTAGACTTATGCTCATGTATATCTAATCCATCAACCTCTTCTTCTTTAGTAACTCTTAACCCAATAGTTTTCTTTAAAATAAATAACACCACAAAAGCCATACCTGCAGCCCAAGCTCCAATTGCCAATACTCCAATAGCCTGAACTCCTAGTAAAGAAAAACCTCCACCATACAACAATCCACCATCAACAGCAAAAACACCTACCAATAAAGTCCCTAATGCACCACACACTCCATGCACAGAAACAGCACCCACAGGGTCATCAACTTTAAGTTTTTTATCTATAAAATCAATTGAAAGCACTACGACAGCACCACCTATTATACCTATTATAAAAGACCCCATCGGACTTACAGCAGCACAACCAGCAGTTATTGCTACTAAACCAGCTAAAGCCCCATTTAAAGTCATTGAAATATCTGGCTTACCATATCGCATCCAAGAAACAGTCATTGCAGAAAGCGCTCCAGCAGCAGCAGCTAAATTTGTAGTTATAAGAATTCCAGCAACAGCGTTTGCACTTCCTCCTGAAATTGCTAATTCTGAACCACCATTAAATCCAAACCAACCTAACCATAGTACAAAAACCCCTAAAGCTCCTAAAACTAAGTTATGACCAGGTATAGCATTTGATTTTCCATTTGTATATTTACCAAGTCTTGGCCCTACTAAAATAGCACCAACCAAAGCAGCCCATCCACCTACGGAGTGTACTACTGTAGAACCTGCAAAATCAACAAACCCAAGTTCAGTTAACCAACCATCACCTTGCCACACCCAGTGACCAGAAATTGGGTAAATTACTACTGTCATTATAAATGAGAACATTATATAAGTAGTAAATTTAGTTCTTCCGGCTACAGCCCCAGATACAATTGTTGCAGCAGTTGCAGCAAATACCGTTTGAAAGAATAAATTATGCATATTTTCTACATCATCAAAAAACAATGTAGGTGTTCCAATAAAAGAACCGATTGTTTCCCCATACATAACTGTATATCCAATAGCCCAAAAACCGATACTACCTATACATAAGTCTAGAAAATTTTTCATTATTATATTTCCCGCGTTTTTTCCTCTGGTAAATCCTACCTCAACAAGCGTAAATCCTGCTTGCATAAAAAACACTAAAATTCCGCAGATTACAATCCACATTAAGTCTAATACAGCGTTAGCTTCCATAATTTTTTATTTTTGTAATTAGTTAATTTTTTAGTTTACTAGTTTAAAGACTCTACACCTTTTTCTTTTGTTCTAATTCTATACGTCTCTAACACTTCTGAAACAAATATTTTACCATCTCCTACCGCACCTGTACCAGCCGATTTTAAAATAGCATTAATCGTTATCTCCAAGAAAGGATCCGAAACAACAATTGATAAAAATCTTCGCTGTATATCTGATGTACTATAACTTACACCTCTATACACATGACCTTCTTTTTCGTTTCCTACTCCAGTTACATCCCAGTAACTAAAGAAATTGACTTCAATTTGATGCAAAGCATCTTTTACTTCGTCAAATTTTGACTTTCTAATAATAGCTTCAATTTTCTTCATAATAAAGTGATTTTTATAATTGATTTCGAAACAAAAATATGTTTATATTTTTTTACCCCCTAATTTTTTTAGGGTATAACTGTAATTTTTACGTATTATTAATTTTTTACCCCTATTTTTTTAAGGGTATCTAAATAAATATATACTATTTTATCATATTAAGACACAAAGATTCTCCCGTATTTCAAATACAGGTTAAAAAAGAATAAAAAAAAGGTAAATTAAAATACTTTTGAAAAGTAGAATCCTAAAAAGACCGCCAATAAACCCAAAACAATTGAACCTATTGTATAAATAAGGAAAGAAAAATAATCTCCATTTTTTAAAAAAAGGTGATTTTCATAAACAAAAGCGGAAAAAGTAGTAAAGCCTCCGCAAAAGCCTGTTGCTAACAAAAGAGCATAATTATTAGAACTGTTTGAGGTTTTTGCAACATACCCTAAAACAATACCAATAATTATACTTCCAATAATATTTACTAAAAAAGTTCCGTAAGGAATAGCACTTTCTATACTTTTAGACCATTTACCCACTAAGTATCGAAGTACACTACCGAGTCCACCTCCAAAAAAAACTAATAAAAGAGATTTCATTAATTAAACTCAATTGTATCAACATCAACCCAGCTCCACTTACCTGTTACAGTACCTTTATTTAAAGTTATAACACCAGGGTTTGATCGAATAATGGTTTTTAACATTGTTTCATCACCAAAAAGCATTTCAAAATTAAGCTTATACGTTTCTTTAAGTTTAAGAAAATCTTCATTCATAGAAGCCGACAATGCATACACTTTATATCCATTTTCTAAAGCCTTATCAGTAGCTTGCTTAATAGCTTTAAATCCTTCTTTATCGCTAATTTCTAAATTATATGCAATAACTAATAACATTTTTTCAGCTTCTAAAACCTCATAAGTAAGCTCTTCACCTTCAGAAGACTCTAAAAAGAAATCGTGTATTGCAGGCTCTTTTGTTCCAACATATTCCATTTCCGCTGGAATATTTTTACTAATTGCATAGGGTCTAAAATCTATTATTGGCAGATGAATTAAAACATAATACACAATATAAAAGAATACTAAAAAAGAAAGAAAAGTAGACCACTTTGCAAAAACAGGACTAAACAATGGCGTTATATGCTTATAACCTTTTACTAAAATAAGTATAAATACAACTAAAACTATATTTTTATAAAATGTACCCCAGCTAGATAATTTTACAGCATCTCCAAAACATCCACAATCTGTAACCTTATTATAATATGCAGAATACCACGTTAAAAACAGAAAAACCCCTATAAGCAGCAATAGACTCCAAACTGTTAATTTAGGTAAATATCCTACCAACAGCATAACACCTAAAATTATTTCTGCTAAAATTAATGCTATTGAAAATGGTAATGCATAAGGAATTAAAAACTCTAGATTTAACACGTCTGCCCCAAAATATTCTTCAAACTTATAAGCAGAACCTAACGGATCTACTAGTTTAACAAAACCTGAAAAAATAAAAGTTATTGAAACAATCAATCGAGAAAGGTGTACTAGTAATTTCATAAATATATATTTTTATTTTTCATTAATATGAATTAAGGCAAAAACGGCATAATTTATCATATCTTGATAATTTGCATCTATTCCTTCAGAAACAATTGTTTTTCCTTTATTATCTTCAATTTGTTTTACACGCAATAATTTTTGAAGAATTAAATCTGTTAAAGAGCTTACACGCATATCTCTCCAAGCCTCTCCATAATCATGATTTTTATCTTCCATCAATTTTTTAGTAATAACAATGTGCTTGTCGTATAATTCAATAGCTTTTTCATTAGAAATATCTGGCTGCTCTACAACACCTTTTTCTAATTGAATTAAAGCCATAATAGAATAATTTATAATACCAATAAACTCAGAAACCTCTCCTTCATCTACTTTTCTAACACTATTTTGTTGTAATTGACGAATACGTTGCGCCTTAATAAAAATTTGATCTGTTAAAGATGGTAACCTTAAAATACGCCAAGCAGTACCATAATCTTGTAACTTATTAATATAAAGTGTACGGCATTTTGCAATAATGGCGTTATATTGTTTTGAAGTTTTTTGCATGTAACTTTAATAATTTGCGTAAATTTCGAACAAATTTAATGAAATAAAAAATCAATTAATAAATAATGAAAAAAGTAGCTGTTTTTTGTGGTTCTAGCCTCGGTTTTAATGAAGTTTATAAAAATGAAGCCATAAAACTTGGTAATTATTTTGCTTCCAACAATATTGGATTGGTTTATGGTGGTGGAAAAATCGGAATGATGGGCATAATTGCAGATACTATTATTGAAAAAAAAGGAGAAGTAATTGGTGTTATTCCTGGATTGTTACGTCACGAAGAAGTTGCACATACTAATATTAGCAAAATGATTGTTACTAAAACAATGAGCAAACGAAAAGTTAAAATTAGCAAATTAGTTGACGGCTATATTGCATTACCTGGAGGATTTGGAACTTTAGATGAAATTTTTGAAGCCCTAACTTTAAATCAACTTGGAATTGAACAAAAACCAGTTGGTATCCTAAATACCAACGGATTTTTTAACCATTTAATAAAACAACTAGATGTAATGGTAACCGAAGGTTATCTAAAACAATCTAACAAAGAAATGTTAATAGTAAGTGATTCTATTGATGATTTACTAACAAAAATGTTTAAATACAAAGCACCAATACTAACTAAAGTTATAAATAAAGTAGTAAAATAATGCAATCAATTAATTGTAAAGGAACATTAGTAGACTTAACTTCACCAAAAGTTATGGGTATTTTAAATATTACCCCAGACTCTTTTTTTGACGGCGGCAATTATAAAAATGAAGCTGCAATTATTTCGCAAGTAAAAAAAATGCTAACCGAAGGCGCTACTTTTATTGATATTGGTGCATATTCATCACGCCCAGGCGCTAAACACATTTCTGAAAAAGAAGAATTAGAACGCATTTTACCTGTTGTAAAATTACTTGTTAAGGAATTCCCTGAAATATTAATTTCAATAGACACTTTTAGAAGCAATATAGCGCAACAATGTATAGAAAATGGCGCATGCATTATAAATGATATCTCAGCTGGAAGTATGGATACTGCAATGTTTAAAAGCATTGCAAAACTTCAAGTACCTTATATTATTATGCATATGCAAGGCACTCCTCAAAATATGCAAACCAATCCAACCTATAAAAATGTAATTACAGATATTTTATATTATTTTTCAGAAAAAATTTACGAATTACGTGCTTTAGCCGTTAATGATATTATTGCAGATGTTGGTTTTGGTTTTGGTAAAACCATTGGGCAAAATTATTGGCTATTAAAAAATTTAGAAATTTTTAAAAGCTTAGAAATCCCAACTTTAACAGGCATTTCTAGAAAATCTATGCTATACAAACCTCTTGATATAACTGCTAAAACCGCATTAAACGCTACAACTGCAGCAAATACAATTGCGCTACTTAATGGAACAAACATTTTAAGAGTTCATGATGTGAAAGAAGCTGTTGAAACAATTAAAATTGTAAATTTATTAAAAAATTAAAATGAAAAAACTCTTATACATATTAATTCCACTCACATTATTGAGTTGCAACAAAAAAGAAATTAAAATTCCCGTTTTAGCCATAAAAGGAATTCAAGAATTACAAGACCATTCTCAAATATGGATGTTTTTTGATGTTAAAGACAACGACACTATTGCAAATATAAACAGAAAAAACACCATAAGTTCTACCCATTGGATTTATAATATTGACAGAAAACTACCTTTAAAAACTATCATTCCTTCAATTAGTGAATTTCAATACAAACACGCTAACGGCATACATTCTAAAGAAGGTAGATTTGATTATTTTAGTTATGCAGACACCATTACAGATAAACTTTCTTTTATAAAATTTGATGGTGTAATTTATAAACAAGACAGTGTTTTATCTAAAACCTATATCAAAGAGAATAGCGAAGACTACTTAAATTACAACAATATAAACCTTGTATTTAACCCAAATAACACTTGGATTAATGATGCAAAAATGGAAGATGGTGAATTAATTACTACATTACTTGAGTTTATAGAATTCTCTTCTGAAGGAAACAAAACGATGCTTCATTTAAATTTTAATCAAGATTTATTGTACCAAGATTATTTATATTATCTAACACTTATTAAATCCATTTCTAACCCAGGCATTTTAATTAATAATTTAGAATTTATTTTTGATCCTTTAAAGGTTCCAGATTGCGGTTGCGAATAATTATATAGTTGCAATCTTTTTTATACTTTTACCAAAAATTATCACATGCTAGATTTTTTAGACTTTACTTTTCTTGACGCTTTAGATATAGTATTAGTTGCTATTCTACTTTACTCAATATACAAATTACTAAAAGGAACGGTAGCTATTAATATATTTATTGGTATTGCACTAGTTGTTTTAATTTGGAAAATAACACAGGCACTTCAAATGGAAATGCTTAGTGGTATACTCGGTACTTTAATTAGTGTAGGTGCCATTGCTATTTTAATTGTATTTCAACCTGAAGTCCGAAAATTTTTACTAATGTTAGGTTCTACCAATTTCAGCAATAAAAGAAATTTTTTAAAGCAACTAAAATTTCTAAAAACCGAAATCCATACTAATATGGATGTTGAAGTAATTATAACAGCTTGCGAAACTATGGCAGCTACAAAAACCGGCGCTTTAATTGTATTGGAACGCACCCACAACCTAGACTTTGTAAAAAATACTGGAGATACTATGAATGCTGAAATAAATCAGCCTATTATAGAAAGTGTTTTTTATAAAAATAGCCCTTTACATGATGGTGCAATGATTGTTAAAGAAAATTTTATAATAGCCACAAGAGTTGTTCTACCTCTTTCTAAAAAAGAACTTCCTGCTCGATTTGGTTTAAGACATAGAGCTGCAATTGGTATTACTGAAAAAACAGATGCCTTGTGCATTGTTATTTCTGAAGAAACTGGAAAAATATCATACATAAAAGATGGCGAATTTGTACTCTACAAAAACTACAATGAATTAATTGAAATGATTCGTTATGATTTGAATTAGTTGTTAGTTAAATCAAAAAAACTTTTTAACTTTCTACTTCCAAACGTTTCATCCATTAAATATTTAAAAAAAGTTAACTCCACTCCAATAAATAAGATTATTGCAGTAATGTTTTTTATTGTAATAAGCTTCGACTCCACTCAGCCACCGTCTTTTCACCTCTTCAACCTTTCAACTTTTTAACTTCGAGACTTAAAAACTAAGAAGCAATTTCACTAGAAAACTGCATATTATATAAATTTCTATAATGACCGTCTTTCTCTAATAATTCTATATGGGAACCTTGCTCAACAATCTCACCTTTATCCATTACAATAATTTTATCTGCATTTTTTATGGTTGTTAATCTATGCGCAATTATTATTGACGTTTGATGTTTTGTTATTTTATCTGTAGCATCTTGTATTAATTTTTCTGAATACGAATCTATAGAAGACGTGGCTTCATCTAAAATTAACACACTAGGATTACTTACATAAGCTCGTAAAAAAGCAATTAATTGACGCTGTCCAGAAGAAAGCATTGCTCCTCGTTCTTTTACATCGTAATTATAATCTCCTGGTAAGCTCATAATAAATTTATGAATACCAATTTCTTTAGCTGCATTTTTAACATCATCTAAAGTAATTCCCTCTTTATTAAGTACAATATTATTAAAAATAGTATCTGAAAATAAAAATACATCTTGTAATACAACCGCTATCTGATTTCTTAATGAATGTAATGTATACTGCTCTATATTATGATTATCAACACATATTTCTCCTTCATTAATTTCATAAAAACGATTTACCAAATTAATAATAGTAGATTTTCCTGCTCCAGTTGCACCTACAATTGCTACAGTTTCACCCGCATTTACTTTAAAAGAAATTCCTTTTAAAACCTCTTCGCCTTTTATATAACTAAATCGCACATTTTTAAAAGCAATATCACCTCTAAAGTTTGTTGCTTCAACAGTTCCTGTTTTATCAATCTGACTTTTTGTATCTAATATTTCAAACACACGATCACCTGCAACCATCCCCATTTGAAGAGTGTTAAATTTATCGGCTATTTGTCTTAATGGTCTAAACAACATTTGAGACATCATAATAAAAGCTATTATTTCACCTGCATTAGTAATTCCTGAATTTACAATATCTAACCCACCGTACCAAACCATTAAACCAACAGCAATTGATGTTAAAATTTCTGCAATAGGAAAAAATATTGAATAATACCAAACTGTTTTAACTTGTGCTTTTTTATGTTTTTCGTTAATTTTTACAAAGTTTTCATATTCTAACTTTTCACGATTAAAAAGTTGTACAATATTCATACCTGTAACGCGCTCTTGCACAAAACCATTTAAATTAGCAACTTGAATTCTAACTTCTTGAAATGCAGCTTTTATAGCAATTTGAAATAATTTGGTTGCATATATCATTATTGGTAAAATAATAAATGCTATTAAGGCTAGTTTCCAATTCATAAATAGCATTACAATTGCTACAACCAACATTTTTAATAAATCACTTATAATCATAAACAAACCTTGCCCAAAAAATTGCGCAATAGTTTCTGTATCAGAAACCAATCGGGTAACTAATTTACCTACAGAAGATTTATCAAAATAAGCCATTTTAAACTGCAACATATGTTTCTGCAATTTCACCCTAATATCCATAATAATATGTTGGCCTAGCCAATTTACTTTATAGATAAACAAAAATTGCAGCAATACTTCAGCAAGTAAAAAAGCAACCATTATTAATGAAAAATATAAGATTCCTTCTTTATCTTTATTTTCAAAATAAGTATTTACAATTTCTTGCAATAAAACCGGTTTAGCTATTGAAACTAACGAAAGTAATATTGCGGCTAAAGTACTTATTGTAAATTCCCAACGGTATATTTTAGCAAAGGACATTAATCTACTAAAGATATTTAAATCAAAAGCTTTGCCTGTAACTTTTTTACTCATTTATAAATACATTTTTCGGATAGTTTACTTCGGTTAAAAATAAACCTTTTGCTGGTGCTGAAGGACCTGCATTTCTTCTATCTTTACTCTCAATTATTTTTTTAAATTCTTCTAATGTTGTTTTTCCTGTCCCTACTTCAATTAAAGTACCAACAATAGCTCTTACCATATTTCTTAAAAATCTATCTGCTGAAATATAAAAAATTAACGATTTATTTTTTTGCACCCAAATTGCTTTATTAACAGCACAATTATAAGTTCTAACATCGGTATTTGAACGAGAAAAACATTGAAAATCGGTGTAAGTTAGCAAAATTTTAGCTGCTTCATTCATTAAATCTACATTTAACTTTTTATTAATAATTTGCCAAGTAGTATTCATTAAAAATGGATTTTTTCCAAAATAAATTCTATACTGGTAACTTCTACTTTCTGCATCAAAACGTGCATGTGCATTATTAGTAACTTTAAAAATATTAAGAATAGCTATATCTTTAGATAGTAATGAATTTAATTTATATTTAGTTTTATCAATATCAAAATCTTCCTCTAAATCTAAATGCGCATACAGTTGTTCAGCATGAACACCGGCATCTGTTCTTCCAGCCCCAACAACATCTATGGTTCTTTTAAAAATTAGAGAAAGGGCTTTATTTATTGATTCTTGAATGGTAACCGCATTGGGTTGGTATTGCCAACCATGGTAATTTGTACCTTTATATGCTATTTCTATAAAATATCTCAATTGAAATGCTAATTTTGTTGTTTGCAAATATAAGAGTTATTTACCAGTTTAAATTTTAACAATTAATGAAACAAGCATGAAAAAAATACTACTTCTTTCCGATACCCATAGTTATATTGATGCTAAAATATTGAAGTATGTAAAACAAGCTGATGAAGTTTGGCATGCAGGTGACATTGGAGCTATTGAAGTAACAGATACAATTTCTAAAATAAAACCGGTAAGAGCCGTTTATGGAAATATTGATGATAAAATAATTAGATCTGAATTTCCATTAGATAATAAATTTGAAATTGAAGGAGTTTCTGTTTGGATAACACATATTGGAGGCTACCCAAATAGGTACGACCAAAGAATTAAAGCTGCATTGATTGAAAATCCTCCTAAAATTTTTATTAGTGGGCATTCGCATATTTTAAAAGTTATATATGATAAAAAATTAAACTTACTTCACTTAAATCCTGGAGCTGTTGGTAAACACGGATTTCATAAAGTAAGAACAATGCTTCGTTTTGAAATTGCTAAAGGAAACATTACTAATTTAGAAATTATTGAACTTGAAAAACGTTAATACACTATTGGTACCGAAATAAAAATACGGGTTCCGTCTTCGGTAGATTTTATATTTAACAATCCTTTTAGCACTTGTATTCTAGCCTTAATTTGACTTAAACCAACACCACTTTTAAACTCAATTTCATCAATATCAAACCCTATTCCATCATCAAAAACAACTACTTGTAAATTTCCATTTAATTGCTCTAATTTAACGGTTCCATTACTAGCTTCACTATGTTTTAAAATATTATTTAAAAGCTCGTTAATAACCGTAAACATTTTTATTTCAAAAGTTTGATTAAATCTTCCTATATTTTTAGAATTACTCGTAAGAATAATATTAGAATTTGATAGTTTTTCGCATAAATCTTGAACTGCCACTTCCAATCCAAATTTTAATAAAACGGCAGACATTAAGTTATGCGATAAATCTCTAACTTGCTCAGAAGCTTCAGACAAAATACTTTGAGCTTTATCAATTTCAACCGGAATAGTACCTTTAATTTTCTTTTTACTTGCGTATAAATGTAAATTTATTGCAGAAAGTAAAGCACTTACATTATCGTGCAATACACTTGCTATATTTTTTCGTTCTTCTAACCTACCATCTAAAGTAGCTGCCAAAATTTCTAATTGTAAATCGCTTTTAATTTTATCTATTTTATTTTGATTTAACAATTTGGTTTGACTTATTTTAAGTTGGTAATTTTTTTTATTCAACCTATAAACTTTGTACAATGCATAAATACCTGATAAAAGTATTAGAACAGCAAGACCTAAACCATACGTTAATATTTCAGCATCTTTTCTCTTAGCCTTTTCTATTTCTGTTTCTCTTTCTTTTGTTGCTAAACTATATTGAGATTGAATTACAGCTATTTCTTTATATTTTAACTCTTGCTGTATAGAATCGTTTAACGAAAAAAACTTATCTTGATATTCAAATGCTTTTTTATAGTTTTTTAAACCACTATAGGCATACGCCATATTAATATAAGAAGAACGCCTTGTTTGTTTTTGAATATCTCCTTGTCCAAAGCCTACCAAATCAAATGCTTGCTGAAAAACATCAAGAGCTTCTTTATATTTTTCTTGCATATAATACACACTACCGAGATTATTTAAAATACCCGCTTCTATGTCTTTATTCCCTAAAATATCTTGGTAATTAGCTGCTATTTTATAGTTTTCAATGGCTTTATCATAATTGGCTTGTAAATAAAAAATACCAGATAAATTTGCATAAATTTTAGCTTTTAAATCTTCATTTCTCTCTACTTTATAGCCCTCTATTACTGCT